>DFYJ01000063.1:19607-19801 GCA_002383325.1 Candidatus Aminicenantes bacterium UBA4085 | reverse complement strand
GCGTCCAGCGCGGGCTGCACGACGGCGCGGTCGCGCGGCGCCACGCCGAGCTCCTCCATCAGCAGCTCCGTCCGCTGCACGGTGTCGGCGTTGACGAAGCCCATGAGGTACTCGCACGACGCGCGGAAGTAGCGGCGGATGGCCTCCTGGCGCGCCGCCTCCCGCACCGCCTCGTCGTCCACGATGCCGAACCC
>DFYJ01000063.1:0-19599 GCA_002383325.1 Candidatus Aminicenantes bacterium UBA4085 | reverse complement strand
GTTCACGCCCATGTCCGTCGGCGACTTGTACGGCGCGCGGCCGAGGATCCGCTCCAGGATCCGCCGGAGGACGGGGAAGATCTCGACGTCCCGGTTGTAGTTGACCGCCGTCAGGCCGTAGGCCTCGAGGTGGAACGGGTCGACGAGGTTGAAGTCCCGCAGGTCGGCCGTCGCCGACTCGTACGCGATGTTGACCGGGTGCTTCAGCGGCAGGTTCCAGATCGGGAACGTCTCGAACTTCGCGTACCCCACGGTCGTGCCGGCCAGGTGCTCGTGGTAGAGCTGCGAGAGGCAGGTGGCGAGCTTGCCGCTGCCCGGGCCGGGGGCGGTGACGACCACGAGGCGCTTCGACGTGGGCACGAACGCGTTGGCCCCGTAGCCGCGCTCGCTCACGATGGTGTCGACGTCGGTCGGGTAGCCCTTCGTGAACCCGTGCGTGAACACAGGGATCCCCTGGCGCTCCAGCGTGTTCTTGAAGACCCGTGCGGCCGGCTGCTCGTCGTACCGCGTGATGACGACGGCGGAGACCTCGATGCCCCAGCGCCGCAGGTCGTCGATGAGCTTCAGCGCGTCGGAGTCGTACGTGATGCCGAAGTCGGCCCGCACCTTGCGGCGCTCGATGTCGCCGGCGTAGATGCAGAGCAGGATGTCGGCCTGGTCCTTGAGCATCTGCAGCAGCCGCATCTTGACGTTGGGATCGAAGCCCGGCAGGACCCGGGAAGCGTGCATGTCGTAGAGGATCTTGCCGCCGAACTCGAGGTAGAGCTTGTTCTGGTGCTGGGCCACGCGGTCCAGGATGGCGGCCGTCTGTTCGCGCAGGTACTTTTCGTTGTCGAAGCCGATGCGAGCCGTCAAGGAGTTCCTCCTGTTCCGGCCGCAAGGGCCCGGCCGCGAAGCGGGACTCATTCTAGCCGAGCCGCCGGGAGGGGTCAAACGGCGTAGGACTTGTCGAGCTCCTGGCCGAGCGGCGTCTCCATGACCGCGGCGATCTTTTCGTACGGGAAGCGTCGCAGAGCCCACATCAGCTTGACGACGATGGACTCCAGGCTCTGGTCGTAGCCCTCGATAGATCCCATCCGCTTGGCCGCCAAGCCAACCTCGTAGCAGCCCATCAGGGTCCGGCCGTGCAAGCGCTGGGAGCTGACCACAACGGGCACCCGCTTTTCCCGGGCCAGGCGGAAGAACTCCCGAAAGCGGTCCGGAAAGTTGCCCGTGCCGAAGGCCCGAATGACGATGCCCTTGATCTTCTCGTTACGGAGGAGGAAGGCCAAGTCGCCGGGGTCGCAGCCGGGCGTCAGGGTGTGGACGAAAACGTCCGGCTCGAAGCCGGGCTCAATTTGCAGCGGACCCGGCGCGCGGCGCGGCAGCCCGGGCCGTAATCCGATGTCCAGGCGGATCTCCCCGGCATCCGCTTGGTTGACGGTGGCAAAGGCGTCCATCCTCGACTCCGAGGCCTTGGTCGCCCGGGGGCCCAGGAGGATTCTCTCGTCGAAGACGATGAACACGCCGCTGACGTTGGCGCAGGCCAGCTTGAAGGCGTTGACCAGATTTCGCCGCGCATCGGTATGGACCTCGGCTCCGGGGATCTGGCTGCCGGTCAGGACGACGGGCTTGCCGAGCCGCCGGATGGCGACGCTGAGGGCCGCCGCCGTGTAGGCCAGCGTGTCGGTGCCGTGAGTCAGGACGAACCCATCGTAGGCCCGATAGTGGGCCTGGAGGGCCCGCAGGATGCGATCCCACTGGTCCGGCATCATGTTGGTGCTGTCGATGCTCTCGATATACTCGATGTCGAAGGGGGCCACGGTGTCCAGTCGCGGCTCGATCGTCCTCAGCAGGGACATGGCCTCCCGCGGCCGGGGGGCCCGGAGCGAGCCGTCCGCCCCCCTTTTCATGACGATCGTGCCGCCGCAGAACAAGATCAAAATCTTTTTCGGCTTCATGGTCGCTCCCACTGTCTTTCTTTTCTATCATAGTCCGGCCCTCCGTTCCTATCCGCGGCACGTTTGCCCGGCCCGGCGGGTTTCCGTATACTGGGGTGCAGATCGGGAGGCCCCATGATCGACGCCATCTACAAGAAGCCGTTCATCGTCCGCAACGTCGACATCGACAGCCGCGGGCTCATCCACCCCGTGACTTTCGTCGAGCACATTTTGGAGGCGGCCGGCGAGCACGCCGGGCTGAGGGGGCTGGCTGTCACCGATCTCTTCCAACGGGGCGTGACCTGCGTGCTGTCGCGGTTCCACGTCCGCTTCGAGCGCTGGCCGAAGTGGGGCCAGAGCGTGACCATCGAGACCTGGCCTTCCGGCCGCCAGCCGCTCTTCGCCGTCCGCGACTTTATCGTCGCCGACGAGGCGGGAGTCCTGGCCGTCGCCACCTCCTCCTGGCTCATCGTCGATCTCAAGACGCGGCGTCCGGCCCGCATCGACGAATACCTGGAAAGCTTCCCCCTGCTCGAGAAGCGCTCCCTGCCCGACGACTTCGCCTCGCTCCCCGCCCTCGGCCGCGAGGACGTCCGCCTGGAATTTCCGGTCTTCTTCTCCGACATCGACATCAACCGCCACGTCACGGCTTCCGTCTATATCCACCGTGCCCTGGAGAGCGTTCCCAAGGACATTCTTTTTCACAGCCGGCCGGCCTCGATCGAGGTCAACTTCCGCGGCGAGGCCTTCTACGGCGACCGGATCGCGAGCCGGATCGAGCGTCTCGATGGCGGCGAGCCGGCCCGCTTCCTACACCGGCTCTCCCGGGCCGCGGACGACAAGGAGCTGACGCTCCTGCGGACGTCCTGGGCCAAGCTGTAATCCCTGCCAGGAGGACCCATCCATGATCAATGCCCCAAGACGCCTCCGCCAGCTCTTGCTTCTCATCCTCCTCCCCGCGCTGGCGGCAGTCTTGGCCGGGCCGGCTCGCGCCGACTCTCTACCCAGCGGGCAAACCCTGACGTTCCTGGATCCGTCCGTGCTGACGCCCGACGACCATGCCCTGCTTCTGATCTCGTCGCAGGCCATGGACTTCCACGATCATTACGACATCCCCACCCGGCGCAAGCTGCTGGCCGGAGTGCGCCGCGGCCTGACCCTGGTCGTCCTGGCCCAGGACTATGCCGTCGGCGGCCGCTACTCCCTGGATTGGCTGCCGGTTCCGCTTCGGATCGAGAACCGCCGCCAGTCCGTCTTCGAGCCGGCCGGGTTCCTTTGCCTCAAGAAGGTCGAAGCCCCGGACATCCTGCGCCAGCGCTTCCTGCCCAGCCCAGGCTGGGACATCAGGGGCAACGGCGGATTGGCCCAGATCAATCTGGGCCGCGGCCAGATCATCCTGGTCCAAGCCCGGCTGATCGAGAATCTCCACATTCCGGCCGCGACCGCGGCTTTGGAATGCCTCTTCGGCTGCGGAGGGAGGGATAAGCCCGTGATCATCGTCGACGCCGGAACCGAGGGCGGGGCTGGCGTCTCTTCGGAGGCGGCCGATTTCATGAATGCCCGCGGCATCCCCTTCCTGACCCTGGGCGAGGTCATAGCATCCAGACAGGGCCTGGGCGCCGACAAGCCCTTCCCCGCCAAGCTTGACGACGACGCCCTGCTGAGCGCCGCGGGGATCCGGGCCGAGGCCATGGTCAACGCCTTCCTGGAAAAGAAGGTCAAGACAGCCGCGGCCCTGCCGGCCCCCCCGAATCGCGAGGCCTTCGAAGCCCGGCGGGCGGCGGTCCGGCCTCTGCTTTTAAAGAGCCTGGGATTGGATCCTCTGCCCAAGCGCACGTCTCTCAAGGCCCGGGTGACAGGGATCCTGCGGCGCAAAGGCTACCGGATCGAGAAGCTCGTCTTCGAGAGCCGGCCGGGCTTCTTTGTCACCGCCCACATCTACCTCCCGGACGGGGCCGCCGGCCGGCGGCTTCCGGTCATCGTCAATCCGCACGGCCATTGGGGCTATAAGAAGAGCGAGCCCACGGTGCAGGCGCGCCTCATCGGCCAGGTCCTGCGCGGCTACCTGGCCGTCGTCGTCGACTCGCCCGGCTTCAGCTTCGAAGGCGACCTGCGCATCGAACGACGCTGGGCCGGGACGCATGACGATCTCCGGCTCATCCTCGGCTCCCAGAACGCAACCAGCATCTATGTTTGGGACTTGATGCGGACCCTGGATTATCTGTCCACCCGGCCCGAGGCGGACATGTCCCGGGTCGGCTTGACCGGTTGCTCGGGCGGAGGCCTGGCCACCCTGTGGGCTTTCGCCGCGGAGCCGCGCTTCACCTGCGCCGCCAGCGTCGTCTACTCCAGCAGTATGGAGATCAATCCCAACAATGGCTGTCTCTGCAACCACGTGCCGGGAGCGCTGGACCTGGGCGATCGGGCCGACGTGCTGGCCATGCGGGTTCCGGCTCCCGTCCTGATCATCGGGGCCGAGGAGGACGTCGAGTTCCCGGCCAAGGGCATGCGCCTGTCGGGCGAGAAGATGAAAACGCTCTGGGGCCTGTTCGGACGCTCGGAGGATGCCTGGCTGCGGATGTTCCCCGGCGGCCACGACTACAGCCGGCCGATGCGGGAGACTGCGCTGGGCTTCTTCGACAAGTACCTGCGCGGGGTGGGAGACGGATCGCCGGTGCCCGAGCCGGAGATCGCCACCGAGCCGCCGGATTCGCCGGAGATGTTCGTCCTGGCCGAGACGCCGGCCGGGGCTGTGACAATGCGCGATATCGCCCGGGGCATGTTCAAACGCAAGCCCTCGGACAAGTCCGCCGCCGCCTACATCCGCTGGAACGGCGGGGTGCCGGCCGCGGTCCCGCCGGAGGTCAAGGTCCTGGACCAGAGCGGCGGCCAGACCCGAGCCCTCTTCACCCCGGAGCCGGGGCTGACGATCCCCGTCCTCTACTGGCCCGCCGAAGGCAAGGCCAAGGCCGTGGCCGTCCTGGTCGGGGAGAAGGGCAAATCGGCCGCGATCGACGAGATGCGGGTCGGCCCTCTGCTCAAGGCCGGCGTCTCCTGTCTGGCCATCGATCCCCGCGGCATCGGCGAGGCCCGGACGATCGAGCTTCGCTACACGACCTACCTGGGTCAGGCGCCGGCCTTCGGCATGGGCTGGGACATCGCCCGGGCCATCGCCGCTTTCGCCCCGGCCGGCCTTCCGGTGGCCGTGGTCGGGCGCGGCCCGGCAGCAGGTCAGGCGGCCCTGGCGGCGGCTCTGATCGAGCCGAGGATCGAGTTTGTCGCCGGGCTCTGGACGCTGGAGGCCTACGCCGACGCCTTCCGCGACGACGTGTCTCTGCTGGCCGTCCAGCCGCGGGCCAACAACCTTCCCCCGCTCAAGTCGCTGCGGGCGTCGCTGCAAGCCCGCTCGATCTGGAGCTTCCTCGGCCAAGCCGAGCCCGACTGGTTGAATGCCCTGATCGACTGGGCCGGGCGCTGAGGACACGGAAAGCCGAGGGAGTGGGAGAAGGAGGATGAATCGGGAGCCGGCAACGGACCTTCTCCCCGTGGAAGTCGTCTTCCATCCCTCCTGGTGGCACAAGCATGCCGGCATCTCGTTCGATCCGGACTTCTATTTCCATCCCGGCCGCCGGGTCGAGGACGAGCGGCGGATGGAGAAGATCCTCTTCGAGAAGTTCGGCGACCTCGGCCTGGGCGGGGACCGCGGCCGCGACATTCCCTGGATCGGGAACGTCCATAACGCCGCCGGGTTCCTGCTTTCGGAGATGCTGGGCTGCCGGGTGGAATATCCCGAGGACGGCCCTCCCTTGGTCATCCCGGCCGGCCAGCCGGACCTCGATCTCGACGTGGATGCGGCCTTCGAGAGCCCGGCCTATCGCCGCTTCATCGGCCTTGTCAAAGCCCTCAAGAGCCGCTTCGGCTTCGTCAGCGGGGACATCAACTGGGGCGGGGTCCTCAACCTGGCCCTGGACCTTCGGGGCCAGGCGATCTTCCTGGACATGGCCGACCAGCCGGACGCGGCGGCCGAATACTTCACCCGCATCGGCCGGGTCATCGACCGCTTCACAAGATATCTTCAGGATGAGACGGGCACGACCTCGATCTCGGTCAACCGGACCGTCCGGCACCTGGCGGCACCGGTTTTCCTCCACTCCGAGTGCGCCCTGACCATGATCTCGATCGCCCATTACCGTCAGTTCATCAAGCCGCTGGACGCCGACTGGAGCCTGCATCGGCGGCCTTTCGGAATCCACTACTGCGGCGCCGACCCCCATCGCTTCGCGGAGGAATTCGCCTCGCTGCCCAGCCTGGATTTCCTGGATGTCGGCTGGGGCGGCGACCTGAGGGCGCTCCGCACGAGACTGCCGCGCACCTTCCTCAACATCCGCCTCAGCCCGGTCGAGATCGTCGGCTGGGACGAGGCGGCGGTGCAGCGCGAGATCAAGACGCGGGTCGAGGCATCCGGCGATCCTCAACTGACCGGCGTCTGCTGCATCAACATGGACGACCGGGTCTCGGACCCCCAGGTGCGGGCCGTCTTCGAGACGGTCTTCGACCTCCGGCGCCGCCTTAAATCGTCTTCTCGATCCTGAAATCCTCGAACAAGCCGTAGCCGGCGACGGAATAATCCTGGCCGGCCGGCCGGCCTTTCTCGGCTCCCTTTTGGAACTGCCCCGGCCAGGCCCGGCCGAGGGGCGGGTTGTTGTGGTGGGGGCCCAGAGTGTTCTTGAGCGTCCCGATGACCGCCACCGTGACCTCGTTCCGGCCCGGCTTGAGCAGCGGCGTGATGTCCAGCTCGAAAGGCGCGAAGGCGATCAAACCGGCCTTCTCGCCGTTGACCAGGACCTCGGCCAGCGAGCCCAACCAGGAGCCGAGGGCGACGCGGTAACGGGCCGCGCCGGGCCCCTCCGCGGGCACGTCGATAGCCTTGGTGTAGCCCACCCGGCCGCTCATCATCGGCATCCCCTGCCCGCTCCAGGGCCCCAAAGCCAGGGCCGCGGGCGGGATGATCTGGAAGCCTTTTGCTTCGCTTTTAAGGGCGAAGTCGCCGACCAAGTAGATCGCCTCGAGCTCGCTGTGGATGGTGAACGGAGCGGCCTTGAGGGTGATGGCGTTCTCCCCCGGCTTGACGGTCAAAGGGAAGACGCCGAAGGTCTTATCCATCCGCCACTCGCCCGGCTTGGGATCGACCGGCTTTCCGTTGAGGAAGACCTTGAATAGGGCTGGCCGCTCGATAATCGCCTGCACGGCTTTCGGGGCCACGTCGGGCGCGACCCGGAAGCGGAAGGTCGCCTCGAAGCCGGAGTCGGCGGCGAACTTGTCCTTGTCCAGGATGTTGGTTTTATACTGCACGGCGCTGTCCCAGGGATTGCGGTCCAGGCCGTGGGCCCTGTAGGTCTTCAGCTGGGCCTCGTAAAAGTAGAGGTCCTTCTCGGTCTTGCCGTTCAGGATCAGGTCGCAGTAGTCCAGGGTCAGTATGTTGTCCTCGAGCCGGGCGACGGCGGTCTTGGCGCCGGGAGCGGCGTCGGTCCACTCGGCCTTGGCCGGGACGGGCGCGGCTTCACCGGCCTCGGGCTTGAAAGCCAGCACCAGGCTGCCGCCCGGAGGAAGATCGAAGGCGGCCTTGAGACCGTCGGCCGAGGCCTCGGCGGGGTAGGGCACGATCTTGCCGCTCATGGCATCCCAGATCTCGCAGGACTTGCCCGGCCCGGAGATCTCGCCGGCGATGCCCGCGGCCGGGTCGATGTTGGCCAGAAAGACCAGCTCGCCGTCGGCGAAGGTCCGCCGGTGATGGAAGAGCATGTTGGGCATGGCCGTGGGGGCGCCGCCCACCGTGAAGGCGAAGGCAGGCTTGATCATCTCGATCGCCTTAACGGGCGCTTCGGCCGGGGCGGCCTGCACCCATCGCTCGGCGTACTTGACGGCGAGATCGGCGACAGCCTTGTCGGGCCGCCCCGCGATGAAGGCCGGCGCGGGAACGAGGGACAAGATCCGGCCGCCCTTGGCCAGATACTTGCCGAGAAGATCGACGGTCGTCTTCTCGAGGTTCTCGGTGCCCGGCGCCAGGATGACCAGCTCGTAGGCCATCTTGCCGACGGCCAGCTTCTTGCCGTCTACCCGGCCCTGCTCCCGCACGGTGTCTTCGCTGCCCAGGTCGTATTCGATCTGGGCGGCCTCGAGCCCGTCGATGAAGGCGGTGAAGTCGGCGCCGATGGCCTTCATCACCTCGGAATCGCCGCCGGGGCGATAGTGCATCCAGGCCGTCGTGGTCGGCTCCAGGACCAGGATCCGGTTGTCCTGCCGGCCGGCTGTCACGGCCAGGGCCGCCCGGCCGATGTAATCGCCCATGACCCGGTAATCGGCCCACCACGGCTCGTGGTAGGAGAACGACTGCGGATGATCGCGCTTGCGGGCGCCCATGATGGTGACATAGGAGAGGTGCTGATTGACCAGATTGACGCCCAGGGCCAGCTCCCAGTCGACGATCCGCTTCTGGTCGAAGAAGGTCAGGTCCCAACCGCCCGCGCCGTAGGTCTCGGACATGGTCTGGGGCAGGCCCATCTGGTTGGCCGCGCTGCGAATCTCCTTGACCGCCCGGGCATTGCCGAACTGGGCGTGGGTGTCTCGGACGAACTCGTTCATCAGGATGTCGATCCCGGGCACGTGGGCCCAGGCGGCCATGGCCAGGTTGTCGGGCCCGATCAACGGGCGCGGCCACTCATGCTCCCAGTAGTGCCCGGTCATGGCCAGATTGGCGGCCGCGGCGTAGTCATGGTAGGGCTTGGCCCAGCCCTCGATGAAGAGATCGAGGAGCAGGCCGTAGAAGTCGTGGCGCACGGCCTTCCAGTCGCCGACGTCCTCGTAGAGCGAGGGCAGGGCGGGGCGCAGGTCGTAGCCGTATTTGGCCAGGAAGGCGTCGAAGAGCCGCGGCGTCCAGTTGACCACGGACATCCCCTGCCCGCCGGCCGGGTTGATCTCGGCCTCGTCCTGGAAGGAGCCGGGGACGGTCACGCCGAACTCCTCGCCAAAGGCGGCCTTGTAAGCCCCCAAGGTGACATCCAGGAACTTGGCCGTGACTTCGGGCCGCATGATGTCGACGTAGGCGAAGCCGCCGTACCAGGGGCTGGGCTTCTGGCGGTTGATGTCGAAGACAAGGAAGGGGCCCGGGCCGGGCGTTTCGGCCTTGATCCGGGCCGTGATGTCCTCGTATCCCGTCTCGGTCCGGCGCAGAACAACGACCGGCTCCGACTCGAAAGGCGCAGGCAAAGCGTCCATCTTGGTCATGCGCAGGCCGGCCCGGATCGAGTCCGGCATGGCGGCCGGGACATGGCCGCCGGCGAAGCCCGAGGGGTAGGAGTTTTCGTCGTAGATCCAGACCTTCATGCCCAGCTCTTTGCCCTTGGCCACGGCATGCTTGAAGAGATCGAGCCACTCCTGCGACAGGTAGGGCGTGATCAGGCCGGGCCGCGGGTGCACGAACACGCCGCCGATGCCCTTGGCCTTGAAGTCGGCCAGCTGTTCGTCGATGTCAGACTGGCTGACCCGGTTGTTCCAGACCCACAGCGGCGCGCTGCGGTACTCGGCCGGCGGGTCGGCGAAGAGCAGCCGCAAGTCAGCCAAGCTCTGGGGCGGCTTGGGCAGTGCGGAGGGCAGCGGGGCGGGTTTCTCAGCGCAGGCCGCCAGCACGATCAGCGCGGCGGCGGAGGCCAGCAGGATGAGACTGGGAAGGGCCAGGCGGCGAAGCTTCATGGACGACTCCTCGCGGGGATGATGGGGGTATCTTATACCAAACGAGGGCCCAAGCAAGCGCGCAAGATGAGCGGCGCGTTACCGGGCCGGCGGGCTACTTGGGTTTCTTGACAATCTAGCCCAGGACGAACGTTTCCCGGTATTCGACCCGGCCGGCCCGGTCGTAACGAACGAACTCGCCGTGCTTCTGGTTGTCCTTGAAATGGCCGATCTGCCAGACTCATTTTCGACAGTTGATTTTCCGAACTCTCTGTAAATGAACGGATTACGGGCGCTGGAAAATACTTTGGCACTACGGTCGGTTGGCTCAGTCGCATATCGTCACGGCAGATGGCGGTCGCACTCCGGCCGCCTGGAAGGCCTGATGAGCCACGCCTTGGAGATCCGTACGAAGCCGATAAGATTGACCGTCCACTTGCAGATGCACGGCCTGGACTTGGCTGAGGTCCCTCATCAGTGTCGGCCAGGAGACGTCTATCTTATGCTCATCCAGCCGGCGCTGCAGATCGACCTCGAGGCGAAGCGCAAGGAACCCGGCTACGATATGCCCGATCGTTGTGTCATCGCGATGATGGAAGACCGGCCGCACCTCGAGCGTGCTTTTCGTCTCCCGGAAGGCTCGTTCTACCCGCCAGAGGCTTTTATACGTCTTGGCCACCTCGGCGGCCGGAAGCTCGGTGTTCGTCCGCAGGACGTACTTGCCGTCGAAGCGGGACTCGAGAAGGACCTTGTCCTCATCGATCTGGACCGCGTCCTTGGCCACGCGCAGATACCGGGCATAGCCCTTGTTGCCGATCAGGTTCTTGGCGCCGCCCGTAAGCTTCTCCCGCAGGGCGTCCAGGATGGCCAAGCGGGCGGCTTCGTCCTTCCGCTTTTCTTCCTCGTTCAGGCAGATAACATAGCGGCGGTCTTCGATCCGGACTTCCTTGACCTTCAGGTTCGGGGCCACGTCCTCATAGCGCCCGGCCCAGCCCAGGACCTCGGCGGAGATCTCCTTCTGCTTCCTCATCCGGCAGCCCAGGATGTAGTCGTAGGGAGCTTGCCCCTCGGTCAGAAGATCGAGGCTCTTTTTCCCCATCATGCCCCGATCCGCCACGACGACCACATGACCGATCCGGAAGCGCGTCGCGAGCTTCGCTGGGGCGACGGCAAAGCCCGTCCGCAGCTTCGTGATCATCGCCTCGAAGGCCACCGGATCCGCCGTATTCCCAGGAAAAACTTCCCACGACACCGGCCAGCCCTGGCCGTCCACCGCGATGCTCAGGACCATCTGCGGCAGATCCGGCCGGTGGTCCCGCGAGTAGCCGCGCTTGCGCCATTCCGTTTCCTCGTCCCGGTGGATGGCGATGCTGGTCGTATCCAGGAAGACGACATCCAGCTCCTGGGAGAACAGATCCCGATCCCGGGCGAACAGGGCCCGTTCGAGCTCTTCCCGGTTCTCGGCCAGGAAGCCGTTAGTCCGGTCAAGGTGCTGCAGGGCGATCTCCGGCAGGCCTTCCACCGTCCGGGCCCACTCCGAGCCCTGAAGATCCGAGCCGGGAGCGATGAGCCGCTGCAGGACCATGGCGAAGGCGACCCGCTCCAGGTCGAACCCGAACTTGCGGCCATCAACCAGCTTGTTCAAGATCTCGAGCAGTCCCTGTTCCTCCCACAGACGGTCGAAGATCAAGACCGGCCCCCAGAGCTTGGCGGTCCGGGCTTCCAGGGACAGGGCTTTAAGAGCCCGGTACTTCTGGCTGAACTTGGCCAGACTTTCGACCAACGAATCGATCTTGCCCTCGGCTTCCAGTCGATCTCGACGCCCCAACGTGGCCAGGACGCGCTGCCGCGGCTTACCCTCGAGGCGGTAGGACTCAGCGATCTGGAGGTACTCGTAGGTGGCGCCGTTCTGGAGGCTACGCTTGTAACGGAAAAACATACTGATATCATAATACAGAAAAGGCGTATGTCAAGAGGTCCGGCCAACCCTCTAGGCACTACGTTTTCGGGAAATACAGCGATTTCGGGCGGTAAGTCGTTTGTTATGTGAAGGCGGGTTCAAAAAGAGTCCTTGGAACTGTCGAAAATGAGCCAGAGTTGGCCGTCCTCGCGGTAGAAGATCCAGCGGCCCTGCATGACGTCGTCGACGCTCCGACCCTTGGCCTTCACTTGGCCGGTCTTGAAGAACCAGGTTAAGGTCGCGCCTTTCTGCTCGAACATCTTCTGCCCGTTCTTATAGAAGCGTTCTTTCATGAGAGAATTCTACCCCCGGGCATGCTCCCCGACCAAGAGGACCGGGACTTCGCTCGGCCTCTAACGCACATCCAGGACTACGTCTCCTCGGACGATTCCATCCGCTACGCCTCGTTCAGGGTTCAGATGATAGACGCCCGCCGGAAGCACCTGTCCGACGAGCGTTTTTCCTCCGGTTCCACCGATGACCCGGGGCCCCGGGTTGGTCCGGTTGTGCGGGGAGACGAAATAGAGGACCCGGGTCGTCTCAAAATATATCCCCATTCCCACCGTCCCATCATAGAAGGAGGAGACGATCATGGCCGGCGAGGCAAGGACGATTTCATTGCCGTCCGCGAGAGGCTCGACGAGGGCGTTTCGCCTCCCCCACAGCGAAATCTTCTCGGGTTTGTAAACGGTGTCCAGATACAAGGTGACCGATCCGCCCGTGGTTCTGAGTACGTAGTTTCCAGGAGGAAGGACTCCTTTCAGGCCGTTTTTCTCCTCGAGCTTGCGAGGCTTCACCGTAACGAACGGCTGGCCGTTACGCCATAGGGTATAGCTCTCAACGCCGGATTCACGGGCGATCCTCATGATCTTTGCGTTGACGGTGAGAACGACGTTCTTGCCGCCCGATGGCGTTCCGGTCAGCTTGAACTCCGTCGCGTGGGCCAGGACGGCACTCAAGGTCATAAGAAACAGAATGGAGATGATCAAGGGCCCGGAGCGGGGTCTTTGGGCCGGGCTGGGCTGGCTGGAGCCGGGTCGGAGTAGACACATCATGAGACTCCTCCTTGTAAGAAAGAGATATGGACGCACGCTCCGCCCTTGTCATGCGAGTCGCTATGTCCGAAGGCAAAGAATCCCAATTTTGTTGATTTGAACTTATCATCCGATGCGCATCGGGTCAAGAATTTCTTGGATTTTTTGGAATCTACCCCCTGCCCTCCTACGGAGAGAGGGGGGCCTGGACAGCGCGCGGGGAAAGGTACGGTGCCTTTTGGTTAAAATCCGAACTTTTTTGACGAAAATCCTGATTGCTAATTTTGATTGCCGTGCTTCGTACGGCAGAACAGAAAACTTTTCCGCTCGGGCGGGCAAAAAGGAAGGGATGGGGGGAAGGAATTTTTGCCTGCCCTCGCTTTCCGCCGCCGCCGAATTTCGTGCCAACGAAGTTGGCGCGCCGCTTAAATCCGTACCTTGATTGTAAGTTTATCAGACATTATCCTCTTTGTAAATTTATTTTCGTATATTTTTTTACGTATATTTTTTTACTTGACAAACATTTACCCTTCTTGATATACCTACCGAGTGGTAAGTAAATAAGAAATAATTTTAAAAAATATGAATACTGTTGCTAAACAATCAGAAGACACTATACAGAACACCAAAAAATATATTCTTGATACGGCCCGTTATCTTTTTTCTGAATATAGCTATTTGGGTGTTTCAATGGGCAATATCGCCAAAAAACTAAATGTTACTAAAGCGGCGCTCTATTACCACTTTGCTGGCAAAATGGAAATTTATGAGAAAGTGCTTGATGATGTTTTTAATGATTTGAGTTTGTTAATGAAAGAAGCCCTAAACGAAACAACAATTGAAAAAAAACTACAAAAGCTTATTAAAAATTATTTAGATTTTGGTTTTAAGGAAAAAAATCTTATCAAGGCCTTAATATTAAAACTATCACCAACCGATCCTCAAATAAAAAAACATATTATTCAATTAAGAGAGCAGATTGCCGATTTGATTCAACCAGTAGTTAAAGAGATGTTTTTAAATAAAAAACCGACTCAAAAAATTGATAGCAAACTATTAACTTCCCTGTTTACTGGCATGATGGACAGCCTGCTTTTAGAGTATTCGTTTTTAAATAAAAAAATTGACTCTGGGAAAGTATCTAATCAAATTGTTGCGATTTTATTCTAAATCATAAATTTTGGATGCTTCATTTTCAAAATTACGCAAGAAAACAAAATGAAGCATCTTATAATGCTTTTATAATTTAATAAATCAATTTATGTATAAAGAATATAAACCAATAAAATTCCCAGAAGATGAATCAGTCCATGATTACATAGTTGAATGGTGGTATTTTAACGGTCATCTGAAAAATAAAAATGGCAATGACTATTCTTTTATGGATTGTTTGTTTAAGGTGGATGTTAAGAAAGTAAAAATACCATTTTTAAGCAAGATATCGCTTAAAACATCTTATTTTTCTCATTCCCTCATCACCGATTTAAACAATAATAAATTCTATCACAGGATAGCCCCTTTTTCGATGATTTCTGACGATAGTTTTTCCAAGCCCCTGCTTTATATTAATTATCTTAATCCTGAAATCAAAAACGGTTACACCAACTGCGTTATTGAAAAAACTGGCGAATCAACATATTACTTAAAAAATGAGGATGTTGATTTGAAATTAACTTCAATTAAAAAACCCTTATTGGAGGGCGGTAACGGATTTCTCGATCTTCATTCCAAAACCACATATTATTATTCTCTAACAAATTTAAAAACCGAGGGCAGGATAAAAATTAAAAACAAGTGGATAGATGTTACCGGAAAATCATGGATGGATCATCAATGGGCGGATGCTGAATATTCACGGGACAAATGGGACAAATGGGATTGGTTTTCGGCGCAATTGGACAATGACACAGAAATGGTTTGCTATATGTACGATGATGGCAAGGTAAAGACCTACGGCGCAGATATTTCTTATGCAGATGGCAGTCAAGAACATTATAAAGAGATTGAAATTATTCCTTTAGAAAAGCATTGGACAAGCCCCAAAAGCAAAGCGGTCTATCCGTTGGCGTGGAAAATCAAAATACCGGCAAAAAATATAGAATTAGACATAGCGACAAGAATTGATAATCAGGAAATGCTATTCGGCTCAATTAATTATTGGGAAGGCCCGCTCTTCGTAAGCGGTAATTTTAGCGGAGAAAAAGTTAATGGTGTTGGTTTTATGGAGTTGGTTGGCTATCCTTCGCAATACACCAATGTAAAATATCTTAGCGATGAAATAGGTAAAACAGCAAGCCAGTTTTTCTCAATCGCCAAAAATAAAGCCTTTAATTTGACTGGAGGTCTTAAAAGTAAATAGCCGGATAGAATCATGATTATGACAAAATCAAAACGACCAAAAATAGGGTTAGCGTTAGGAAGCGGTGGCGCAAGAGGACTCGCGCATATTGGTGTTATTAAAGTTTTGGAAGAAAATAATATTCCGATTGATTTTATTGCTGGTTCAAGTATTGGCGCCATGGCCGGCGGTCTTTACGCGGCAGGACTGACCATGAAGAAAATTGAAGAAATCGCCTTGAGCACTGATTGGCGCAGAGTATTTTCCGTTTTATCTGATCCGAGCTTAAAAAAAGGATTAATCGGCGGGAAAAAATTAAAAACATTCATTGAGAGTTATATTGACGGAAAAAAATTTGAGGATTGCAAAATACCGTTCGTAGCCGTGGCCACTGATTTAAAGACGGGAGAAATTGTAATCTTGGATAAGGGGAAAATAGCGCAAGCTGTCAGGGCCAGTATTTCCATTCCTTTAATTTTTAAACCTATTGAAATAAACGGTAGAACATTAGCTGACGGCGGATTATCCGCTCCCGTTCCGGTTGAGATCGCTAGAAATATGGGAGCTGACATTGTTATTGCGGTTAATTTGGATAAGCATTATTGTATTGAAAAATGGAGTCCGGGCTGGTACGATATTGCAAATGATTCTTTGAACATTTTACGGCATCATTTGGCGCTTCTCAATACGGCAGGCGCTGATATAGTTGTTGAGATTGATAATGGAAAAAGTTATTGGTATCAGTTTGTTAACGGACAGAATAAAATTTTAGCTGGCGAGACGGCAATGAAGAAATCACTTTCCACGTTACAGAAGATCATATATCAGAAAAGTAAATGTGATTAAATTGATATGGCGGCGCATTTCGCAAAGCGAAATACGAAATTCGGCGGCGGCGGAAAGCGAGGGCGGGCAATAATTCCTTCCCCCCAACCCCCTTCCTTTTTGCCCGCCCGATCGGAAAAGTTTTCTGTTCTGCCGTGCGAAGCACGGCAATCAAAATTCGCAATCTGGATTTTCGTCAAAAAAAGTATGGATTTTAACCAAAAGGCGCCGCCAATTTACAATTTCAGCGTTTTTGAGGGTTGTTGCCTCGCCCTCGCTTTGCTCGGGCTCGGCTTCCGCCGTGATTTTTATGGGATTTTTGAAATCCAAAAACAATTTCTGCCCGCTCAAACGGAAGTTCGCCGTGCGAAGCGCGGATAAAATAAAATGGCTCTTCTTGATTCCGAGTGGGTGATTTCAGGGTAAATCGGCATGGGGATCTCAGATAGCAGGCAGCGTGCAGGTCAGGGACCTTCAGCCGGAGATACTCCTCCCCGACTTTCGCCATTATCCTCGGCCAGTCTGCCTAATTGATTATATTTCATTAAGATACGAGCCTGGTTGTTGTACTACCTAACCGCCTCGATTTCGATCCCCAGCGCTTTTAGGAACTCTTCCTCGGTGCTACCCAGCCGGCAGAGTTTCCGAATGTTTCGGCTTGGGCGGAGGATACCACTTCAGCTGGGCCTTCATGTACTGGATCTCGAGGGCCTTGACGGTACTCCAGTCCAGCCGCAGCTCCTTGGCCACGTCCTTGACGGTCTCGTTCCGGCAGCGGCGGCCGACATAATGGGCGAACCGCTTGGTGTAAAACGGGTTGTCGGCCAGGAAGAGAAGCTTCTCCTGTCTCACGGCGCCACACCGCCGGCAGAAGACTCGCCGGATCTCCAGGTCGAGATAGACCCGGACGTCGCCGCAGGACTTGTCCCGTACCCGCCGGGTCCGCCGGTCGTACCAAGTGCGTTGGACCTGACCACAGCGGCCGCAGGTTGTTTTTTTTCCCTTCGAGAGAACGAGACGACCCTGGCTCCCGGGTCCCCGAAGATGCCGCGGACGACGGGCAGAGGGCGGAAGCCGGGGAAACGATACTCATCGAGAAGCAGGCGCGGGCGGCGGGGAGTAGGCATGAAGATATCATATCGGTTTCTCGACAGCCGCCCAAGCCTGCAAAAGCCTTATTCCATGCGTTCGGAATCAAGGTCAGACGCTCTTTTTTACCCACTCGCTTTCAAGAAGACCCATACTTTATCGTGGATTTTTCCATTGTGGCGAGTGCAGTTTTACGATAACGGCAGATAGAAAAATAAAAAAGAGTGGCAAGCAATATGTTTATTACTACTGCACCAAGAAAAATCCAAATCACATTTGCTCGCAAAATGTTTTTACGAGAGAAGAATAAATTTCATCTCAAATCAACGAAGCAATACAAATAGTTTCTTTGCCCGATGATTGGGCTGATAAAATGTTAAACGAATTGGAAAAAGATAAAAATGAGAAAGCCCAATCTTCTCGCTTTTTGCTCAAAAAACAGAAAGCGAAATAAAAGCGATTGAAGAGAATCTGGAAAACTAATGAACGCTTATCTTGAAAATGCTCTGTCGCTCGCCGAATATCGAGAAGCCAAAAACAAACTCGTCAATCAAAAACAACTCTTGAAAGACAAACTGACGGCTTTTGAGCAAAAACAATAATCGGTTCGAACTCGCCGCCAAATTCATAAACTCCGTAAAAACAAGCCGAAATTATCGCTTTGCAAGAAAATCCCGAACAGAGTCGGGATTTTCTAAAAAAGATTGGTTCGAACTTCCGTTTGAGCGGGCAGAACTTGTTTTTGGATTTCAAAAATCCCATAAAAATCACGGCGGAAGCCGAGCCCGAGCAAAACGAGGGCGAGGCAACAACCCTCAAAAACGCTGAAATTATAAATTGGCGGAGAGGGCGGGATTCGAACCCGCGGTCCCGGTGTAAGCCAGGACAAGCGCTTAGCAGGCGCTCCTGTTAGACCACTCCAGCACCTCTCCGCAGGGGCGCAAAGCGGAGCTATTCTACCATCCCCGGGACCCGATTTCCAGCCGCTCGGAAAACGCCGGCCGCCGCTCCGCCGGGCGATCAAGCCGGAGAAAAATGGGCGCTTGACAAGAACGCAATTAAGAAAGTATTATTGTTTAACAAACATTTCAAATAACAAGGAATGCGGCGCATGCGGGAAGCGGAGTTGAGGGCAAGAGGCGAAGCTTTCCGCCTGGCTCTGCGGAGCTCGGGCCTGAAGGTTACACCCCAGCGCCTGGAAATCTTCCGCGAAGCCGCCCGCTCCGAGGATCACCCGGATGTTGAAGCCATCTACCGGGGCGTCCGCAAGCGCGTGCCGACGATCTCCCTGGATACGGTCTACCGGACGCTGCGGGTTTTCTTGGACCATGGCTTGCTCGTCAGCCGGGGAACGGATGAGGACCGGCTGCGCCTGGACGCCAATACCCGCCCCCATCACCATTACGTCTGCCGCCGCTGCGGCCTGACCCGGGACGTGACCGCCGGCGAAATTGGCCCCCTGCCGATTCCGCCCGCCGCGGGGGCCTGAGGCGCCGTCGAACAGGCCAGCGTCGAGTTCCGCGGCCTCTGCTCGGTCTGCGCAGGCAAGGATTCCCAGCCTATCTCAATAACAAAACAAGGAGTCTTTCATGTGCGAAGAAAAAGTTGAAGCCCCCCGCATCCCGCTGATCGGCGAGAAGGCCCCGTCCTTCCGGGCCGTCACCACCCAGGGCGAGATCAATTTCCCGGCCGACTACAAGGGCAAGTGGGTCATCCTGTTCAGCCACCCGGCCGACTTCACCCCGGTCTGCACCACCGAGTTCATGAGCTTCGCCAGGATGGAAAAGGAGCTCGAGGCCCTCAACTGCAAGCTCATCGGCCTGTCGATCGACAGCCACTACAGCCACATCGCCTGGCTGCGGACGATCAAGGAAAAGATCGAGTGGAACGGCATGAAGAACATGGAAGTCAAGTTCCCGGTCATCGCCGACCTGACCATGGAAGTGGCCAAGAAGTTCGGCATGGTCCAGCCGACCGCCAGCAATACCCAGGCCGTGCGGGCCGTGTTTTACATCGACCCCGAGGCCACCATCCGGGCTCTCATTTACTACCCGCTGTCCAACGGCCGCAACTTCGACGAGATCAAGCGGCTGCTCCAGGCCATGCAGACCTCCGACAAGCACAAGGTCGCCACTCCGGCCGACTGGCGCCCCGGCCAGAAGGTCATCATCCCCCCCCCGGGCTCCTGCGGCCAGGCTAAAGACCGGGTGGAGGGCGCCGGTGCGGACTACGAGTGCCTGGACTGGTTCCTCTGCCTGAAGAAGCTTCCCGAGTGACCGAAGCCGAACGCTGATAAGCCCGTCAGAGGATGCTTGCCAGGGCCTTCCGCACGTCCTCCCGGCCTAAGTCGATGATGTTGTTGTCCATGCGGCTCTGGACCAGGGCCGTGTCGGCCAGCCAGTCCAGGTCCCCTGCCCCGACTCCGGACTCGGATAGGGTCAGGGGAAGCCGGGCGGCGACGCCGTCCCGGATGCGGCCCCAAAGCTCATCGACGGAGGCGACATGGAGGCGTTCGAAAAGATCCCGGAGCTCCGGCCCGATGGCGTGTTCGTTGATCTTCAGGAGCGGGTACAGCGGGAGAGAGCAAGCCAGGCCGTGAGGAATCCCGAAGGTCATGGTCAAGGGGTAGCTGATGGCATGGGCGGCGCCGTCTGGGTGTTGGAAAAGGCCAATCCCGCAAAGAGATATAACCGAAACTTGTGTATG
>DFYJ01000114.1 GCA_002383325.1 Candidatus Aminicenantes bacterium UBA4085 | reverse complement strand
CCGATCATCTCGAGATGGTCTACCCCCCTCAGGACGAACAGGAGCTCGGGCCGGTCGTCCAGCCGGGCCCCGACCCCGTACAACGTCGCCGCCACGTGCTTGCACATCGTCGCGTAATCAGGACACGAGCAGCGCATCTCGATCTCGACCGGGCGCGGGAACAGCCCTTCGGTCCGATGGGTAATGACGGTCATCACCGCGTTCGACAGCCTGCCCTTCAACAGCTCGACCGCGGTGGCGATGCCGCCCGTGCAGGCTTTCTTGATCACGGCCCAGCGCGGCCCCGGTAGTTTCTTGATCCCGATGTCGACGGCGTAAAGCCGCGACCCCGCGACGCGGGCCCTGACCCGCCCCGGCTCGATCTTCAGGTCGCAGACCGAGCCGTTGCGCAGGTAGGAGCGCCCCCTCGGCAAGCGGTTATCGTAATCGCCGTGCGACTCCAGATGCCGGCACCAGGCCTGGCCCCAGAACGTGCGGGCGATGGCGCGGCCCTCGATGCGGACGGGGTCGAGCGTTTCGCCCTTCTTCCTCTGCTTCTCAACCTGCCGCTGGACCTTCGCGCGCCGTTCGGCGACCGGCACATAGCGGGGCCAGTAGCCGCCGTCTCGATTGTATCGACCATATCCGCCATACCCGCCGCGCCGTCGCCTCATATCGCGTGCTCCTCTTCGCTCGCCCGGCTCGCTATTCGCCTACGGCCCTGCGGATGTCCAGGGCCACAAAATCGATCAGCTCCCGGTCGGGCATCTCGGTCAGCCGCCGCTCCGCCCCGGCCTCGATCACGTCCCGCGCCAGATCCGTCTTCTCGGTGATCATGGCGTCGATGCGCTCTTCGATCGTGCCCCGGCAGACGAACTTGTGAACCATGACGTTCTTGGTCTGTCCAATCCGGAAGGCCCGGTCCGTAGCCTGATTCTCGACCGCGGGGTTCCACCAGCGGTCGAAGTGGATCACATGCCCTGCCGCCGTCAGGTTCAGGCCCGTCCCTCCCGCCTTGAGCGAGAGGACGAAGAACGGCGGGCCGCCCTCGCGCTGGAACTCTTCCACGAGGCCCCGCCTCCGGGCCACGGGCGTTCCGCCGTGCAGGACAAGCCCCGGCCGCCCAAACACCTCGGCCAGAAAGGCCGCCAGCGGGCCTGCGATTTCGCGGAACTGGGTGAAAACCAGCGCCTTCTCCTGCCGCGCCGCCAGCTCCTCGCAGATCTCCCGCAATCGGCCGAATTTGCCGCTCCGCCCCGCCGCGTAGTCGCCGTCGTCCAGAGCATGGGCGGGATGATTGCAGACCTGCTTAAAGCGCATGATCGCGGCCAGCACGATGCCCCGCCGTTCGATGCCCTCGCTTTGCGCCAAGCACCGCTCGAGTTCCTGCACGGTGCGTTGGTAGAGCGCGGCCTGGGCCGGGGTCAGGGGGCAGAAGGCCCGCACCTCGGTCTTATCGGGCAGGTCGGCGATAACGCTCTTGTCGGTCTTCAGCCGGCGCAGGATATACGGCCGCACGAGGTTGCGCAGCGGCCCATAGCCCTGCGCCCCCCGCCCGGCGAGCGCCTTGGCATAAGCACCGAACGACCGGGCCGAGCCGAGCAGCCCGGGGTTAAGGAAATCGAAAATCGACCACAGGTCGGCCAGGCTGTTCTCGATCGGCGTCCCGGTCAGAACGACGCGCGTGCGGGCAGCGATCTCCTTGACGGCCCGCGTCTGACGGGTGTTCGGGTTCTTTATGGCCTGCGCCTCGTCCAGGGCCGCCAGGTCGTAGCGGCGCGCCTTGAGGGCGGGCATCCGCTGCAACACGCCGTAGGTCGTGATCACCAGGTCGAGCGGCCCGGAGCGGCCCGCGAGCCGGTCGGCCCACTCCGCCACGGGCGTTTCGGACGGGTGGGCGTAAAGGACGCGCAGGGTCGGCGCGAACCGCTCGATTTCGGCCTTCCAATTGGCCACCAGCGAGGCCGGGACGACGAGCAGGCTGATGGGCGGGCTGACGGGGGCGCTTGCCGGTCGTTTCCCCGCCGCGATAGACAAGCCCCCGGTCGCTGCATCCGGCCCCGGTTCGCGCCGGAGAACGAGCAGGAGAGCGATCAGCTGAATGGTCTTGCCGAGGCCCATGTCGTCGGCCAAGCAGGCCCCCAGGCCGAGCCGCATCAGGAAATGGAGCCAGGCGACGCCTTCCCGTTGGTAAGGGCGTAAAGCGGTCCGGAGCTCGGCGCCCGGATCGGCGTCCGCCCGCCCTTCGGGCCGCCTCATATCTTCGAGCACGGCGGAAAGGGCGCGGCCGGCCTCAACACCGCACCACTCGGGCGAGGCACCGTCCACCCCCGCATCGCCGGTTGAGACGCCTGCACCCTCGAGCCCCTCGGCGCCGGAAAGCAGGCGCATGGCACGGAGAAAGCTCAACCCGTCCCGGCCCGCCGTGCGCTCGATCCGCTTCCAGTGGCTCATCAGCTCGGCCAGCCGCTCGGGATCCACCTCCACCCACTGGCCGCGCAGAGAGACGAGCCCGGCCGCCGACGCGAGGAGCGAGGCCCATTCCTCGGCGGACAGCGTCTGTCCGTCGAGCGTCGCCTGCACGGAGAAGTCGAGCAGCGAGTCTAGGCCTAAGACGTTGGCCTTCTTCTGGCCGATCACGGCCTGGATTTTGGGTCGGGCCGGCCGCCCGCCCTTCCACCAATCCGGCACGCGGACGATCAGACCGCAGGCCTCGAAGACGGGGACCTCACGCAGGAAGCGATAGGCATCGGCCGGCGTCCAGGCCTGCGGCCCGTAAATTGCGCCGGACTCTACCAGCTCTTTGGCCAGCGGGCTCCGCTCTGACGCCGCTTGCACGGGCGAGAGAAGCTGAAGCAGGGCTTGCCGGTTGCTCCGGCCCGCATATTCCTGGAGGGCGCGGCCGAGCGGGATGTATTGCGGCCTGGATTGGTCGGACAGGCGCTCGGTGTAAGTGGCCAAGAAGGCGAAGGGGAAGGCGGGATCGCGCTTGTTCTCGGCCAGATGGAAGGTCACGCGGCCCACGAGGCGCCAGTTCGGGTCAAGCGATCGAAGCCAGGCGGCAAGGCCCCCTTCGCGGGCGGCGGCATCCAAGCGGGCCCTGGCCTCCAGGCCGCGCCAAAGCCGAAGCAGGACTTCCGGCGATAGGTACTCCTGCCCTTTCATCGGGGGGATGCGGTCGATCAGAGCCTGCAGATCGCCCGCGGCAGGCTCCTGGACGCGCGCGGCAAGGACGGCCTCCCATCCCGCTGTATGGCAGAGTGCGGTCAGGAACAGGCGGGTAAAATCCCGCCAGAAGCGCAGGCTCGGGGCGGATGCTTCGTGCCAGGAAGCCCCGGCCGCCTCGAACAGCCCGGCGGCCGGGTCCTCCGCCCAAAGCCGTTGCAGACGGCGCAAGGCCGAGGAGCCGGCCGATGTATCGGGGGCATCCGGGGGAGTTTGAGAGTCGACGAGATATAGATGCCCGGCGGGTGAAAGCGCAATCTCCGGATAGGTGGTGAGCCCGGGTTCGTTCGACGGTTTCATGGCCGGCCGGGGCTATTCTATCAAAATGCATCCTCGGTGCGTCCACCGTGCCGGTACACTTTTCGAGCCCACGCGCCGTTCGAGCTTTCCGAATCACCCCGGCCGGGGGTCAGGTCTGCACAGAAATGTTTAATGTTAAGACCTGACCCCATCTGTAGCGCTTGACACGCCGCCGCGCCAGACTTACAATACTAATGTACAGATATGTATCCTATTATCGCGCATACGACATCGCAGAGGTCCACATGACCGATGCGGTGCGCCTGCAATCCCTGTCGCTATCCGGACGGACGGTCTTTTCCCTGGGTGATCTGCGGCGCCTCTGGCGGCTGAAGCCCGCGACCTCGCAGATCGCCGCAAAAAGAATGACCGACCGGGGCCTCCTGTTGCGGATCGCCCGCGGCTATTTCGCCCTGTCGCCGGACTATGATCCGTTCGAGCTGGCCAATCTCATCATCTCCCCGTCCTACGTCTCGCTGCAATCGGCGCTCGACTGGCACGGCGCCTCATTCCAGTCCCGTCGCGCCATCCTCTCCGTCGCTCGGCTCAATTACAGCCGCAAGGCCGCCGGCCTCGAATTCCGGTATCATGCCATGAAGCCCGCCCTGTTCTTCAACCTCGATGGGATCCGCGGTGCCGCATCTCCGGCGCCCGCCCTGGCCGGCCCCGAACGAGCGCTCCTCGACTGCCTCTATTTCGGCATCCGCCCGGAAATTGACGATCCGGATAAGATCAATCCCGCTGAAGTGCGGCGCCTGGCCCCGCTCTACCCTGCTTCGATCGCCCAAAAAGCGCGCGAGTATCTACCCCGATGACTTCCCGACGCCTCGATCCGGCCCTCCATCAACGCAAGCTCCTGGCTCTGCTCCTGGCCCTCTACAAGACAGGTGGAGTCCGCCCCGGCCCAGGCGACAAACTCGTCTTCAAGGGCGGAACGTGCGCGGCCCTCTTCCATCAGCTCCCGCGGCTCTCGTTCGATTTGGACTTTGACCTCCTGTCTCCGTTCGACGCCGACGACATCGATGTCCTTCGGGCCGTTCTCGCCGGCCAAGCGGCCGTCCGAGAAGCCAGAGACAAGCGGAACACCCTGTTCTTTCTCCTCGACAACGAGAAAGGCGCGCCGAACATCAAGGTCGAGATCAACAAACGGATCTGGACGCACAACGCCTACCGCAACGCTTGGCTGCTTGGCGTCGAGGTCCGGATCGCCGACGAGGTGACGCTGGCTACGAATAAGCTCGTGGCGCTCACCGATCGGCCCATCCCCGTGGCCCGGGACCTATTCGACGCCCACTTCTTCCTCAAGATGGGCTTCCCGCTCAATGAAGCGCTCGTTCAAGAGCGGACGGGCAAATCTCTGCAGGAATATCTCGCGGGGCTCCCCCAATTCGTCGAAAAGCGATTCAAACCCCGGGATGTTCTCCACGGTTTGGGCGACGCCCTGGACGAAGCGCAGAAGGCATGGGCGCGGGAACGGCTGGTGGCGGATTTTCGGTCCGAAGTCGAAAAGCGAATTAGCTCGTTAGGCTCCCCGGGCTGATCTGTATAGAAATGTCAATCCCCTACGCAAGACGCTCCGGGGACCATCGCAAAGCTCAGGATGTTGAGACCTGACCCCTAACGTAAGCGCGAACGCGGGCTCCCCGGTCAGAGATTTCGGTCGATCTTGTCCGGATTTTCTCCGATCCAACGCCGGAACGCATCCCGAACCGTTTCAATATCGCCGAGCTGCCGGCTGCATATTTCAAGCAGCTCGTCTTTGGATATTTCGTGATAAAAATGGACGAGTCGATTCCGATATCCCGCCAGAACGGCCAACAGCGCAGCCTCTGGTTCTTTGAGGACAGCTCGCCCGCCGAGCTTTTTGGCGATTTCCTTGTATTCACCGACACCCTCGCCAAATGCGCGGGCGAGAATATGCCGGCCGACATCGAACAGAGCTTCCAGGCTTCGTCGCAAGAACGATTCCGCCGCGGCCGTATTCCGGCCGTCGGCAAAAAACGCGACTCTATCCTGCAACGGCAAATCGCGGATCTCGGCCAAATGGCGATCCACGATGGCTAGGCGATCCGCCAGCACCCGGCCCGCGAGGCCTTGCGGTGTCATGTGTGCCCCGTTAAATCCCGCTGGATTCGCTCTTGCTCAAAAGGCGCCAGGTCTCCGGCCCGCCGCAAAATATAGAGCTCATACTCGTCAACGAAACGGCGATCGCGTTCATAAAGCCGCTCTCCGCGGATGACTTCGGCGGCCAAGAAGGGATCTGCTTCATTGAGCACGACGAGATCGACGCGCTCGACACCGAACAGCGTTTCCAAGGACTGGCTAAAATCAACTTTCTCTTTAACGGACCAGCCGCCCCGCGGGAGCAACACCCCAATGTCCAGATCGGAGGGACCCGCGGCCAAGCTGCGCGCACCGGCCTTGAAACACGCCAGGACTTCTTCAGCGCGGCTGCCGAAGACATAAAGAATCTCCACGCCCGCTTGCTCGGCGAGAGATCGGATCTGCTGTTCGAGGTGGCGCATGCTTAACGTTCCCCGGATATTATAATCCCGTTTGTTTTCAATCGCTCACGAAAAATCCATCGGCCGGTAGACCGTAAGCCCCTCCAACCGCAAAAATGCGGCGTCGGCGGAGGCCAAATGGCCGACCCCCTCGGCCTTCATCATGGCCGCGGTGGCGCCTAGGGCGCTCCGGTGCGGAAGCCGATGTCAAGACCTGACCCCTCTCCGACTTTCTTCCAGCCATCTGATAAAAAGTCATGACTTTTTTCCAGATTAACCGATACCTGAGGCGTGCTCTCTTACAACGCCCTGCACGAGGACCTACAAGTCGCGATCGATTCCGTGCGCCTCTGGATAGACGCCCTGGCCCGGCTTTATTACCTCTATCTCCTGCGGCCCTATGCCAAGCGCGTCGTCCGGGCCATCCGGCGCGAGCCCATCCGAAACGGCCCTCAACCACTTCGCCGCGCAGCTCGGCGTTAAGCACAAGCTCCTCGTCTGCGCCGAGCCGATCCGGCCCGCCATGGCCGGGGAGGTGCGCCTTATGGATGCGGCGTCGTTTCTGTCGGCTCTGCCGGTGTGATATATCGCAATTCCAATTGATTATTTCCGCCATTGCCCCCATGGGGGTCAGGTCTGTACGAAAATGTCAAATGTCAAGACCTGACCCCTCTGCCAAATCCCGCCATGAAACAACCGAGAAAGGACCTTGGCGGAAGCTCTCTTTCCCGCCGTAGATGACAGCTCCGGCGCTAGGCAAATCGATGCCGACACGGCCGGCGCTTCCCGCGTCGCTTCCGGCCAGGCCTTCGGTCGCGCTATCGGCCGCACCCGCGACTCTCCCGCTCCGTCCGTTCTCTTGACCCCGTTGCGCGACCCAAACCTGCCGCCGCTTCAGCCCGCGGAAATAGTCTTCGCTGACCGTCTCGCCCGATTTGATCTCGACCGGCCGCACGGCCTGGCCCTCGTCGATCAGCAGGTCGATCTCCTCGCCGATATTGTCCCGCCAAAAATACAGATTCGAGTCGAGGCTACGATTGTATCGGGCCTTCAGGAACTCGGCGACGATCAGCGCCTCGAAAAGCCCCCCCCGCATCGGATGCACGGCCATGTGATCCGGCCCCTGGATATTCAAAAGCCAGGCCGCCAACCCGGGATCGTAGAAATAGAGCTTGGGCGCCTTGACCATCCGTTTGCCGAAATTCTCGGAGTGCGGCCGCAGGAGATGGACGATGTAGCTCGCTTCCAGGACCGAGATCCAGCTGCGGGCCGTGTTGTGGGTGATCCCGCAATCCGAGGCCAAAGAAGACAGATTGAGAAGCCGGCCGCAGCGCGCCGCGCACATCCGCAGGAATGTCCGGAACTGGCTGAGATCGCGGACGGCGAGCAGGTTGCGGACGTCCCTTTCGAGATAGGTCATGACATAGTTGCCGTACCAGACGGCCGGATCCAAGTGGCGGTCATGAATCGGCGGATAGAGGCCGCTGATAAGGACTTTAGCAAGCGGGCCCAGCGCAATCCCGCCCCGGCCGGCTTCGCCAAGGGAAAACGGCAGAAGCTGGACAAGGGCGGCCCGGCCGGCCAGGGATTGGCTGATCCCGCTGATCAAACCGAATTGCTGGGATCCCGTCAAGATGAACAAGCCCATCTTCTTCCGGTCGTCGACGTATCCCTGCAAGTAGGAGAAGATTTTGGGGAAGCGCTGGGCCTCATCGATGATCGCGCCGGAGGGGAAGCGGGCGAGGAACCCGCGCGGATCGCCCGTAGCCGACTCGAGCTGATCGGGGTCTTCGAAAGAGACATAGGGCTTATCCGGGAAAGCAGCTTTAACCAGCGTCGTTTTGCCCGATTGCCGCGGGCCCGTGACCGCCACGATGGGGTATCCGGCCGCAAGCGCCAGACAAGTCGATTCGGCCACTCGTTTTATCATATGTATAATATAATAATATAATTACTATTTGTCAATCGTGTTGACATATTGGCAGAATATACGGCAGCCATCATCCCGCTTGACCCCTCGCCGTTCCGCCATTCGAGCCGGTACACTTTTCGCGCCCGCCGTTGAGCGCGTTTTTCTTGCATTTCGGCCCCTATTCCGCCTTTTTTCGCGGTTTTGGCATTTCAACAGGAACAACCCCAGGAAAATCGGAAGAAATAATTATCGCCGCCCCATTCCGACGCATCTCGGCCGGGCTTTCCGACGGAAAGCGGCTGCTTTGGGGCCGTTGCCATAAGTTGACGTAATAAAAGGGGGGCCGGGCCCTAAATACCCACTGAGGGGCCCGACCCCCGTCCCATCATCTCCCGGCTCGTCGACGCCTCCGTCGCGCGCCGGATAACGCCCCACGTCCCCACAATCGGCCAGGGCGAGAATAAAGTCAATATCCATAAGGATAATGTCGCATTTTGTCGCGATTTGACGCATCCCATTAAAAAGCCCGGGATGTGGATTCGTTGATAGCAATAGACTTGGGCGATAGGGGAAATAAAGCCCGAAATGCCTTTCCGAACGGAAGAAAGGGTGATTGGAAGAGAAATTGCGGGACAGTTGACGCAATTCCCAAATTGGATTGATATCTCGTAGCTTTGATCAGGGAACAATATCCCAATCATATCGTCGCAGTCTTGACGCGTTCAGATACCGACGCCGCAAGTTGACGAAATAATTCGGGAGTTATGTATGGTGTCCCGCAATTTTTGTCAGTTTCGTCCGCCGGCCAGGTACCATTCGATCGTCTTTTTCAGCCCGGACTCGAAATCCGTGCGGGCCCGGAAGTCGATCTCCCGCTCCGCGCGCGATATATCAAGGCACCTGCGCGGTTGGCCGTCAGGCTTGCTCGGGTCCCAGCGAACTTCGCCTCGGTAGCCCATGATTCGGCCTATCAGATCCACCAAGTCCTTGATGGCGATCTCGCGGCCGGCCCCCAGGTTCATCGGCTCGCCGCTCTCGTATCTCTCGGCCACTCTCGCAAGGCCCTCCGCCGCGTCTTCGACATACAGGAATTCTCTTGATGCCGTCCCCGTGCCCCAGACTTCCAGCGGCTTATCCGATCCGTGCGCGGCGCGTCCCGCCTCGCCGGCCCCTCCCCCGCTCAAACCCTCAGCCATCCTCTCCCGGCAAGCTTTCTTCCCGCCCATCGCTTCGACGATTTTTCTTATTAAAGCCGGGATGACATGGGAAGATTTCGGATCGAAGTTGTCCCGCGGCCCGTAGAGATTGACCGGCAGGACAAAGACCGAGTTGAAGCCGTACTGCTGCCGGTATGCCTGCGACTGCACCAGGAGCATCTTTTTGGCCAAGCCGTAGGGGGCGTTGGTCTCCTCGGGGTAGCCGGCCCACAGATCTGCCTCCTTAAACGGCACCGGCGTGAATTTGGGATAGCAGCATACCGTCCCCAGGATTACCATCTTCTCAACGCCCTTCCGAGAGGCTTCGTGGATGAGGTGGATGCCCATGACGGCATTATCGTAGAAGAAACGCCCCGGATTCGCTTGATTGGCCCCGATCCCGCCCACGGTTGCCGCCAGATGGATGAGGACCTCTGGATCCAGCTTGGCCAACATCTTCCTGACGGATTCCGGTTCGCGCAGATCATATTCCGGGAGATCGACGATCTCGACGTTCGCGCATCCCCTCGTGCTTCTAAGGTGTTCGACCAGCGTCCAGCCGAGAAAGCCCTTGCCGCCCGTGACCGCGATCCGCTTCTTCTTCAGATCGATCATCGCCCCCCCCATTCGTCCCCCGACACTCAACCCCGAATCCAAGTCATTCCCAGCTCGTCCAGGATCTTCTTCCCTTCCCCCGGCGACGGAACCCCGGCTTTCTCCAGGTCATGGTCGACCATGATCCTGACCAAGTCCCTGAACTTCACCTTGGGCGTCCAGCCGAGCTTGGCCTGGGCCTTCGAGGCGTCCGCCAGAAGCTCGTCGACCTCCGTCGGCCGATAGTACTTCTCGTCAAACTGGACATGATCTTCCCAATTCAGCCCGACATACGAGAAAGATTCCTGCAGGAATTCCTTGACCGACCGGGTTTCGCCCGTCCCGATGACGTAATCGTCGGGCTCATCCTGCTGAAGCATCATCCACATCGCCTCGACATACTCGGGGGCGAATCCCCAGTCCCGCTTGCTGTCGAGATTGCCCAGAAACACCGTTTTTTCGCGCCCGGCCATGATCCCGGCCAAGCCGCGGGTGATCTTCTTGGTCACGAACGTGTCGCCCCGGCGCGGGGATTCGTGGTTGAAGAGGATCCCGTTGCAGGCGTACATGCCGTAGGCCTCGCGGTAGTNNGGGCTCCGCGGCCAGAACGGCGTAGATTCTTTCTGCGGCGGCGGCGTCGCCCCGAACATCTCGCTGCTCGAGGCCTGGTAGAATCGGGATGGGATACCGCTCCGCCTGAGCGCCTCCAACAGCCTGGCCGTCCCGAGGGCCGTTACATCGCCCGTGTATTCCGGCAGATCGAAGCTGACGCGGACGTGGCTCTGGGCCGCCAGGTTGTAGATCTCGTCGGGCTTGATGTTGTAGATGATGTTGGCAAGCTGGCTTCCGTCGGCCAAGTCGCCATAATGCAGAAAAAGCCTGGTCGAAGGTATGTGCGGGTCGCTGTAGATGTGGTCGATGCGGCCCGTATTGAAGCCGCTCGAGCGCCGGACCAAGCCGTGGACTTCGTAGCCTTTGGCGAGAAGAAGTTCGGCCAAATAGGATCCATCCTGACCGGTGATACCGGTGATCAGGGCTTTCTTGAGAGACTGGGTCATAGGCAACCTCCCCTTGACTAAGGTGGAAGATTACACGCCGGAATTCTCCGCGTCAAGCCTCATAATTAGGGGGACACCATACATAACTCCCGAACTGTTTCGTTTACATAATGACGCCATTAGTTGTCTCCACTTGATAGAATCGGAGTTTGATAAGCCTGGTGTAGGGTCCATGTATTTCCCAATTACGGATCGCAGAAGTCCATCTCACAACACTATACAGAGCCCACGATTTATTGGTTGTTTCCTAAATCCGGAAATTGGGAAACACGGATTCTATATTTCTAATCTCCAAAATCTGGAAAATAGGGAATTACGTATACTGTACCCCTATTTCTACCCCTAATTCAGCCCAACCGCGCTACGTTACCGACGCCGCAAGTTGACGAAATAATTCGGGAGTTATGTATGGTGTCCCCCTAATTCTATTTAATGCCGACGCCGAGATCGCGCTTGTCGGCGGATATGTGCAAGCGGCCGGGATTCCATGTCCGATCCGGCTTGACGACCAGATACAAAGGCCCGGATGCACCGTCACTCCGCCCCCGAGACGGCAGATCCATCGTCACCTTCATCCACGACGTGTCCCGGAGGGTGGCCGAGCCAATCTCGGCGATCTTCCGGAAATGCTTATTGGCGCTATAGATCTTCACGGAAACGGGCCGCCGGTTCAAATCCGGGTTCAGGGCCCGCAACATCAGCTCGATGCGTCCACCTTCTCCCTCGCCGCCGGCCCTGCCCGCCAGGCTGAAACCCGCCTCCCCGGTCGTCCAGCGGAACGCCCCAACCTCAGCATCCGGCTCCTCGGCATAGAGGCCATATTCGAGCTTCCAACCGCCCCTCTCAGCCCTCACGCTGATGGAATAGGGGCCCAACGAAAAAAACAGGAAGATCATTCCACCCGCCAGCAGGGCGCCCGCCGCGCCGTATTTGACCCACCTGTGCGCCGGACGCCTTGACACACCCCCTGCCCGCTTAAACACTTCCTCCGCCGCGCTTCGGTCTGACCCGACAGAGACGGAAGTTGTCAGGGAAATGGGCCCTGCGTTCGTTGCGGAGCCGCTTCGGTTTGCAGACGCGGCGCTGGACGCTTCCCATACTCCTCTCTGTTCAGCCGTTTTCCGCATGTCGGCCGACGACCCAATGGCTGCCTCGGCCGCCGTCCCGCTGGTCCCGGCAAATACAACCGCCGCCAGGAACCAAAACAGAAACTGGATCTCATAGCTGGCCGCATAGGTATGGAACAGGAACAGGAAGAAGAACGCCGCCAGCCCGCTGACGGCCCCGATGGAGATCCAATCGCGCGGCTTTCCGCTTGCGGCTTCCCGGAACACGCGGGCCATTCGCCTCATCAGCGCCGCCAGAAACAACAGCGTCAGGGCCAGGCCGATCATCCCCGTCTCGGCCCCTATCTGGAAGGCCAGGTTGAGGGCCGTATCCGTGAATCTCTCCTCCCCCGGCTTGACCTGTAAATAATCGGGAAACTGAACGATGAACGCGCCCAGCCCGATCCCGGTCAGCGGCGCCTCCCGGAACATGCGTCGGGCTCCGTCCCACAGGGCCAGGCGATGGTTGAAAAAGTCCCCGGGCGCCGTCTCTTCCTTGAGCTGGTAGAGGCTCCAGCCGATCCGCTCCGCCAACGACGAATCGTGGACAATGACCGTATTCCAGAGCACGAAAGCCAAGACAATCGCCGCCGCCACAGCGCTTACTTTGATGCGAGTTTTCCTCCCCGCCCGCCAGAATGCCTCGAGCAGGAAAGCCGCGGCCGCGACGCCGATCGCCGCGATGCCGCTTCGCGAACCCGACAGCGGCAGCAGAATAATCCCCGCGCAGCCGACCGCGATCAAAGTCGCCCTCCGCCACCCTTTGCAGCTCACGGCAAAAGCGATCAGGACGGGCAGGAAGGCGGCGATGAACGCGGCCAGCGAGTTGGGATCCTTGAAGGTGGCGTTGACCTGGCCGAGCTCCCGCCAGTAGGACGTATTGCCGGGCGGGGACGCCAGCACCTTCTGCAGGAGGCCGAAGAGAAACGCGATCGTAGCCGCCACGGCCATCGCCCCAACCAGGCGGTTGCGCATCCCCCCATCCGCGCAGGCTCTCTTGTAGACGCCGAACATGGCGATCCCGGCCAGAAGGCTGGCCGCCGCAAAGACAACGCTCATCCTCGCCCCGCCCGTCGTCACGCCGGCCGCATTGACCTGGAGCTCGTGGATTCCCGAAGCCGCGAGAGGGAAAAAGTCCATGTAGCGCAGGAATGCGACGACAGCCGAGATCCAGCCCCAGGCGGCCAGCAGGGTCAGCGGCAGACCGATCCGGCCATCATCTGTGCTATCTTGACGTGTCTTGCCGACAGCGCCCCCGCCCTCGATAAGATTCCTATCTAGTCCCCCCGCCCCAATCCGCGTGCGGAACCCGCCCACAAGCTTCCCCAGATAGAAAGCCAAAAAAGCGCACAGCGCGGCCGGCGCCAAGGGCAGCCCCTCGCCCAGCCCAAAGAAATACGGCACGCAGTTGATCAGCGGAAAGAGGAAGCTGAAAGCGACCAGCCCCTTCTTCTCATCAAGCGCGGTCCGGATGGTCAGGAACAGGAGAATCGGGACCAGCACCGCCAGGTAGCCGGGGACCAGCGGGACATAGCGGTAGGTGAACCAGGCGCAGAACGCCCCATAGCCCGCCAGGGCCGGGATCTTGGCCGCCGCGCGATTCAAAAGTGGTCCCTTATCGCCCTTTCGCCCGCCGCTTCCCATCGATGAGCGACGAAGTCAAATCCAAGGCCGCCAGGTAGAGGAAATGGAGGTTCCCGAGCGTATATCGCCTCCACAGGCGATAAGGATCGCGGAAAAGCCGGTAGAGCCACTCCATGCCCGCCTGTTGGATGTAAAGCGGAGCCCTCTTCTGGACCCCGGTGATGAAGTCGAAGGCCGCCCCCACGCAAACCGTTACGGGCACGCCGGCCGCGTCCTTGTTCCGCGCGGCCCAGACCTCGCCCTTGGGCGTTCCCAGACAGACGAACAGGATATCCGGCCCGGCCTCCCGCACCGCCGCGACGACCTTGGCGTTGGCCGCCTCATCCTCGTGAAAGCCCCGCGGCGGGGCGATCGCGGCAACGACGTTCAGCCCCGGATTCTCGCGGGCCAGGATCTCAGCCGCCTTGGCCGCGACCCCGGGGGCGGCCCCCAGGAAGACCAGTCGATAGCCCTTGCGGGCGGCCGCCTTGGCGAAGGCCGGCAGAATGTCGGCTCCCGCCACGCGCTCCTTGAGCGGGCGGCGGAGCAGCCGCGACATCCAGATCAGGGGGATGCCGTCGGCCACGATCAGGTCCGCGGCGGCATAGGCCGCCTTGAGGTCGCTATCGGACCGCAGCAGGTAGATATGCTGGGCGTTGGGAGTGACGACCAAAGCGCGGCGGCCGGCCCTCGCCAGCCTCTCAATCTCGGCCAGCGTTTCCGGCATCGACAGATTATCGATATCGAGGCCGAAAAGCCGCGTTTTTCGTTCCAAAATCATGCTCTCAGCCCTGTGCCGAGCCCATTATAGAGGCCTTGCACCCGGCGCGCAACCGAAGGCCAGGAAAACGCGGACGCCCGGACCAATCCGGCCGTCCGTAGCCTCTCGCGCAGGGGCCGATCGGTCACCGCCCGCTGCAAGGCCGCCGCCCAGGCGCCGACATCCTCCGGGTCGACCAGCTCGGCCGCCTCTCCCACCGCCTCCGGCAGCGCCGGCGCCCGGGAGCATACGACCGGCGTGCCGCAAGCCATAGCCTCCAGCGGCGGCAGCCCGAAGCCCTCGTAAAGGGACGGGAAGGCGAACACATCGGCCATGGCGTAAACCGCCGGTAGGTCGCCGGAAGCGACGTAATCCGCAACGATCACGTCCCCTCGCAGGCCGAGGGATTCGATCCGGGCCTCGATCACCTCCGCCCCCCAGGCCCGCCGGCCGGCCAGGACCAGCTTGCGGCTCCAGGCCGGATCCTCGCGGCGCAGCCGGGCCCAGGCCTCCAGCAGGACGACCAGGTTTTTGCGCGGCTCGAGCGAGCCGACGGACAGAACGTATTCCATCGGCAGACCATATTTGGCCCTCACCTCGTCCCTCCGTCGCTCGTCGTCTACCGGCTTAAAGGCGGGCGATATGGCGATCCCGGCGTTAACGACATTCTCGGATGCCGCTCCGGTCAACTCGATGATCTCCCTCCGGGAAAACTCCGAGATGGTCAGGACCATGGCTGCCCGCCTGGCCGCGCGGCGCGCCAGCGGCGCCATGTAGCGGCGGGCTTTCCAGGACAGCCAGTCGGGATTTCTCCACAGCGTCCCGTCGAAGATGGTCGCGACAAACCGCCCGGCCGTCCGCCATCCGGGCGGAAAGGCCGGGTAATGGACCAGGTCGAGCTTCCGGCGCCGCTTCATCCCGGGCAGCCAGACCTGCTCGCAGACGATCTGCGAAGCGGGGCCGACGATCATCTCGGCCCGGTCCCGGTACGGCTCCAATTCGGAGGGGATGCCGTTCCTCAGGAAGACGACGTATTCATTCGTCTTGTCGGTCTCTAACAGGGCCCTGATGAGCTGGAGAGCATACGCCTCGATGCCGGTGATTTTCCGGCACAGCGACGTGGCGTCGTACCCGATTCTCATTCAGCAGACCAATCTGAAGCCAATTTATCGAAGGACGAATATTGCCTCAGGGAACTTATTCTCGTTTCATCGCAAGATTTCGGGGGGACACCCCGAAGCGCGCTCCTCGAGATCTGGCGATTAACCATTATTCGCCGGGATGCGCCAGTTCGGTGCCCAGCCGCGGGAAGACCGTCGAGGCCGCGAACTCGCCGATGCCGGCGAAGGCCTCCTTGTCCGCCCTAGGCCCGGCCAGGATTTCGGCCGCCGCGCGGGCCAACTCGTCCGCACTGCGGGACGGGACCACCCGCCCCCGGCCCGGATTTGTGATGAGGCGCTTCATTTCGCCCAGATCGGGCGAGACCACGGGCAGCCCGCAGGCCAGGGCCTCCAGGACGGCCACCGGCATCGCCTCGAAAGCCGACGTCAGGATCAGGACGTCCGCCGCCGCCATGAGATCGGCGACTTCCGCCGGCGGCCGCGGCCCCAGCCAAAGGATGCTTCCCTCGAGCCCCAGTTTTCGGCTCTTGGCCTTAAGCTCCTCCTCCAACCCTCCGCCACCAGCAACGACCAGCCGCACGCCCCGGCGCAGAGACGCGAGGCGCTTGAAGACGTCAAGGAGAAGGAATGGATCCTTGGCCGACTCCAGCCGCCCGACCCAAAGAACCATACTCCCCTCGCCGGGCAGGCCCAGGCTCTTGCGGGCCGCCTGCCGCCCATCCTCCCGCCGCGGCTTGAAGACGGTCTCGTCATAGGACGTCGGCAGGAACGTGAAGAGCCCGGCCCGCTTGGGATGCAGCTTCTTCATCGCCTCTAGGGCCGGCCGGCTGACGACGAAGACCTGGTCGAACCTCGGGATCAAGCGCCGCTCCAGTCGGCCATAGAGCTTCCTCATCCTCCGCCACCGGCTCTCGCACTTGGGATCGTCCAGGTGCCGGGGGTCGCCGTGCAGGAAAAAGACCTTTCGGCCGGGGACGCGGCCGAACGCGAGAATCGGCTCGATACGATGGAAGAGCCTGACCTGTTCCTCTCCCCCCAGAAGATCCGGTCGCGCCGCCAGCGCCGCGGTAAAGCGGAGGAAGAGCGGGATGCGCGTCCGGCGGTTGGGGTCCTCGACCCTCAAGACCGGGAGGAACCGGACGGTCTTCCCCTCGAACTGTATCGTTTGCCACTCCCCCTTCTTCAACCCGCCTTCCTTGGCCGTGATGCCGATGATGCGCAGCTCGCCGTCGAAGGGAGTGGCCCGGACAAGCTGGCGGATGAAGGTCTCGTTGCCGCCGACCTTGACGCCTCGGTCGTCGATGGGATAGACCGTCGTCCAGATCATCTTTCCGACCGCCTCGGCCTTCTTCCTCTCCTCCCCGTCCCGCTGCTCCGCCAAGGCAAAGCCCAGCCCGCCCCACAGATAGAATTGGAAGACGGTGGTCGAGATCAGGTTGTCGCCCAGGCTCCCGCCCTGCCAGGCCAGGAACATCCCAGCCAGGATCCAGAGCATCGGCGCCCCACGGGCCGGCCTGGCTTTGACCGCCGCCTTCATGATGACGATGAAGGAGAAAAGCAGGAAGAGGCAAAAAGCTGCCAGGCCCGCGACACCCGTCTCCAGCAGGTAGCGGACGAAGTCGTTGTGGGGCGCGAAGCCGATCTTCTGATCGGTCTTCCAGGGATTGATGAACGAGGTCGTGTGCAGGCCGTAGCCCAGCCACTTCTTCTGCTTCCACAGGTCGATCAGGTTGCCCCAGTTGGCGAACCGCCAGCCCAGCGAGCTGTAGTATTGCTCCCGCACGACGGCCTGCTCGATCTTGGCCGGGGCGAAGGACTCGACCGCCTTCATCTTGGCCGGCGCCTGCCGGTTGGTCAGCAGGATCAGGGCGAAAAGAACCATCAGCCCGGCCGCGAAGACCCGGCCTTGGCCGTTCTCTCTCAGGAAGATCCAGATGAGCAGGGCGCCCAGCATGAAGTATCCGCCGACGTTCAGGGCCCCGACCAGAAAGGTCATCTCGGCCGCGATCAGGGCGGTCCAGAGCGGCCGCGACGTATGCCGGGCCTGCTCGTAAGTCAGGCCGATGAAGAAGACCATCAGGATGCCCAGCGAATTGGGATGGGACAGGGTGCCCATCACCCGGAATTCCGACTCCATGACCCAGCCCGTGCGGGTGATCATCTGGTAGACGGCCATGAGGAGCGGGATCGGGAGGGCCCAGAAGAGAAGCTTCAGCCCGCCGGGCTTGCCGGACCGCGGCCGCAGATTGTAGGCCAGTAAAAAAACGGCCGGGATGGACAGCAGGCGAATCCACTCGCGTATCGCGATCAGGCCGGCCGACCCGAATCCCTTCCAGCTGAGAAAGACGAACGGCAGCAGCGCCGCCAGCCAGAAGGCCCAGCCGGTCAAGATGGGATGCCAGGCCGGCTTCCCGCGCCGCAGGAGAATCCAGGCCGCCATGGCCAGGAGAAGGATGCCGGTCACGGCCGGGACATTCAGGTTCAGCGGGCCGAGGCGAACCGTGGTGAAAATCTCCAGGGCGCTCCGGGTGACCAGCAAGACCATCAGGAGTTCGAACATCAGGCAGGCTCCTTCATGCTCCGATAGAGGTCCCAGGTCATGTCGGCCGTCCGGGACCAGGAAAATTCCCGGGCCCGGGCCAGGCCCTTGGCGATCAGCCCGCGGCGCAGGTCCTGGTCCTCCAGCCCCCGCCGCATCGCGGCAGCCAGCCCTTCTCCGTCATCGGGATGAACAAGAAGAGCCGCGTCCCCCGCCGTCTCGGCCGTGGCCGAGACGGACGAGGCCACGACCGGTACGCCGCCGGCCATCGCTTCCAGAACGGTCAGCCCGAAGCCTTCGCCCCGCGACGGGAAGACGTAGAGGTCGGCCCCCCGATAAAGAGCCGGGAGAAGCGGCGCGGGAACGAAGCCTATATGCCGCACGCGAGCCGGGCCGGGCTCTGTCGAGATGCCGGCCGTGATCTCTTCCCCGCGCCACCCCAACGGCCCGGCCAGCACCAGTGTGTGGGGGATCTCAGCGATCAGGCTCAGAAAGGCTTTCAAGAGACCATCCACATTCTTGCGGGGCTGGATGGCGCCTGTAAAGAGAATATAGGGACGCTCGAGGCCCAACGCGGCCAAGGCCGCCGCGACCTCAGCCTCGGGGATATCGGGCCGGAACTCGGCCAAGTTGACGCCGTTGGGGATGGCCTCAAGCTTGGTCTCGAGCGCTGGAGCTGCCTCCAGGGCATCGGCCCGGGCAGCCTGAGATTGAACGATGATCCGGTCGGCCCTTCGCGCCGCGCGGCCGAAGGCGACCTTGTACTCGCGCACCGCGAACGGCGAATACCAGTCGGCTCTGACGAGCGGCAGCACGTCGTAGAGGGTGTAGATCATGGCGCACGAGGAAGGGACCGGGGCCGGATAAAGCGAAGTCTCGTGATAGACCCGCAGACCGCCCATCCCGGCCGGCCGCCAGCCCGGCAGCCGGGACAGCCGGAAAAGGGCTTTCTCGGGCAGCCGCGAGGATCGCACCGGCCGGCCGGCTTCGGCTTCCAGGGCCGCCTTGGCGGATCGGTGGCGGCTATGGAGAAAGCAGGCCAGCGCCGCGGATCGTTCCGGGGATTCGCGGTAGGACTTCAGAAGCTGACCGACGTAGCTGGAGATGCCCGTCCTCTTCGGCCAGCTCAGGGGAGACAGATTAAGCCCCACCCACGGTTGATTCATCGGACTCTCTCCAGCCGTTCCCGGTTCTCCCGCCGCCAATAAAGCGCCCCGACGCAGGCGATCAGGTAGACCGTATAGCCGACGCCGAAGGACCAGCCGGGGCCCGTGACCCCCAGACGCGGCGTCAGGATCACATTGGCCGCCAGGTTGGCTGCCAGGGCCAGGGCCATAGCCAAAAAGTTCGAGAACGAATCCTCCAGCCCGTACAGGAGGTAGGATACCGGCAGGGCCAGGGCCTGGGGGATATGCCCCAGGAAGAGGGCCCGGGTCGCGGCCGCGGCGCCTGCGTACGCCTGGCCGTAAAAGATCGAGACCATCAGCGGCGCCGCCGCGACCAGCCCGGCCAGGATGATGAGGATGATCCCGGTCAGGAGCGCGGCTTCCCGCTTGTAGGACCGCCAGGCCGCGGCCGAGCCGGGCGCCAGCGAGGCCTTGGGCAGATAGAGGGCCATGGCTGCGGTGAGGAAGACGGTCAGGGCCGCCAGCAGCCGCGAGGCCGCCGTGTAAACGCCCACTTCTTCCGCCGTGAAAAAGTGGCCGACGATCATCATGTCGATCCGCTGCAGGACGATGAAAAGCAGTCCCGTCCACAGGATCCAGCGGCCCAGGGAGCGCATCTTCCCAGCGGCGGCCGGATTCAGCGGCCCCAGCAGCCTTAGCGGCCTGGCCTTGCGGGCCAGCCAGACAAAGGCGCCCGTCCCGGTCAGGACGGCGGCCGTCAGAAAGACAATTGCGGCAGCCTTCGGTGTCAGCAACGCCGCCCGCCGCGACAGGACAAAGAGCACGGCCAGGGCCAGCCCGTAGAAAAGAATATTGGCCAGGGAGTAACCCGCGTAGGCTTCCCGAGCCTGCAGATTGGCCAGGACCGAGGCCAGGAAGGTCAGGAAGGCCCCTCCGGCGAAAGCCATGAGCAGCAGGCCGAAGGAGGCCTTGCCCGGGAAGAGCCAGCGGGAAAGGGCGTAGGCCGCAACAGGCCCCGCCGCTATGATGCAAACCCAAGCTCTGGCCTTGAAGGCCAGGTTGACCCGGAGATAATCGTCAGCCTCTTCCGGGGCCGCTGCCCTCGCATAGCGGACGTAGGCCGAGTCGATGAAGCCGGGAATCTGCCAGACCAGGGTCAGAAGGGTGAAGAAGAGCCCGTAGCTGCCGAACTCCCCGACCCCCATCTTGCGCGACAGGAGCACGGAGATCAGGAAGGACATCAGCCCGGCGATGCCGTTGCCGGTCAAGACGAAGATGTAGCCTCCCAGCAACCTCTTCCAGGCAGGCCCGTCCAGCATGCGCTTTTCGCTCTCTCCCGGTGAAGTATATTAGATAGGGCCTTCAGGAGAAAGCGGAAGTTCCCCCTCCCACCCGCCTTCGCCCGGAGCTGAGTCTACTTATCCGGGGCGGCCGGCCCCATGAGCTGGAAGAACCCCCGGTCGGACTTCTCGTCATACATATGGACGGCCATGTTCCCGCCCCAAGGGTGGAGATCCCCGACGATTTTGGTCCCGACGTCGAATCGCCAGCGGGGCTCCCCCGTGCGATCGACCAGTCCGAAGATCTCCCTGGTAGCGAAGGTAGCCGCGATGCGGCCCTGCCAGAACATGGGCATGGGGATGTCCAGAAGCGTGCCTCCCCGCCACCAGATCAGATTGCCCGAACGGCTGGAAAGGCAGAAGAGGACGTCGTTCGCCCCCATGACGCAAACCCGCGCATCGCCCATGAATTCGAGCTTTCGGAAGGCGCCCCCCAGCCGTCGGCTCCAGCGCGGCTTGCCCTTGATCCGGTCGTAGAATTCGACGAAGCCTCCGGCTTTCCCGGCCAGGATGGCTTCCTTGGAAACGGTCAGGGGACCTTTGTAAGCGACCCCGCTCTTGATCCGCTCCATTTCCTTGCCGTCGGGGCCGAGAACGACAATATCTCCGCCTTTGAGCGCGGCATAGAGCTGCTCGTCGAAGACGCACGCAAATTCGCTGGGCTCCCCTCCGGCGGTCAGCGGCGCTTCGGCTTTGCCCGTCTTGACCTCGAGCACGGAATAGAGCCCATCCCGGCGGCGTATGAGGATCTTCTCTCCCAACGCAAGCGGCCCGCTCGCGGGTGGCTCCCCTGTTGACGCGATCCAAGCCGTCTGGCCCTTGGCATCCAAGCCCGTGACATCTCCCAGATCGTCGACAACGACGAGCATGTCGCCCGCCGGGACCGGAGGGAAGGAAACCGGCGCTTTGGATTGGAATTGCCAGGCTATGACCGAGGAATTGGCCGCTACCGAGTAGCTGGGGTCCTTGGCCTTGGGATCAGATTGCCAGAGGGCTTCAAGCTGGGCGAGATCGACGGCATGGACCATGGCGGCGGAAGTGACGAAGTAATAGCGGTTGCCGGCCGCCGCGCCGATCCCATTGATCCGCCCCTGGTAGGAAATCAGGGGAAAGCGCTTCATCGGCCAGAAGACGTATTTCGGCGGCTTTCCCTGCCCGGCGGCCGCAGGGCCGGCGATCGCGGAGAGGACGACGGTCAAGCCTATCCAGGCCGCCGCGAACCGCCGCCGGCCTCTCAATTCACGGCCGCCTCGTCCCCGGTTCGATCCGAATCCGGACCAGGGCCGATCCGAGGATGCCGACGGCATCTTCCTTCAGGATGAGGATCTCGAAATCGCCCAGGAAGCCCGGCCCCGGAGTCCAGGAGAACCTCCCCTCGGCTTCGTCGAAGGTCGATCCGATCGGGAGGGTTCGGACTTCGCCACCGACAACCCGGAAAGCCTTGTATCGGCCGGTTGGGAAGGCCGCATCCGGATTCGTCTCACAGAAGAGCTCGACCCTTCCCAGCTCGCCGATCCGGACGATTCTTTCCGCACGCTCGTTCATTTCGATCGGAACCGCGGGCGCGGCAAGGTCGAATCCTGTTCGTACGGACAGCCCTAAAGGAAGCCCCCGGCCGATATAGGCGAAAGCCGATGCACCCAACCGGTAGTCCCCGGTCGGCGAAGGCGCCGGGCTCTCGCCGTTATAGATCTGGAAGAATCGGCTGCCGATGCCGTCGATGTTGCCGGCATTGTCCGTGACGCTCCAGGCGATGTTGTGCGTCCCGTTCTCGTAGGTCGTCGTGTCCAGATCGTAGACGCCCACCGCGCCCCCAGCGTTCAAGTACTCGGGGAAGAGGGAGGCGATGTCGTCCCGGTATTGGTTGTAGAGCGGGTGGCCCAGCGGTTCGCCGTCCAGGAAGACCCAGATGGTGTGGCCGTCGGTGGGGATGGAGTTGGGCAGCGGCGTCAGGGCCCAGCCGAAGTTGTAGAAGAGCGATCCCGAGGCGGTCCCGCCCTGGGTCGGCGTGTCGAGGGCCCCGAACGGCTTGACGGCGTTGATGTTGTCCACATAGATGGTCTTGCGGCCCAGGTCCGTCTTGTGCCCCGTCGTGTCCTCGGCAATGGCGTGCAGAACGACCGTTCCGTTGCCCCGGTTCGGCAGGAAGTTGGTCAGGAGCATGTAGCCCCAGCCGGCCTTGTAGTTGCGGACGGCGTTGGGGTAGATGCCCACGACGTCGAGCCGGGAGCCCTCCACAAAGACGCCGTCACCGATGTAGACCAGCCCGTCCAGCCCGATCAGCCCGGCCGGATCCGAGGCGACCGGCTCGCGCTTGATCTTGACCACGGTCACTTGGATATCGTCCAGGGCCCATCCGGTCACCGCGATGCTCGAGGCGACGTTGGCCTGGTCCTCGGGGGTATCGAAGGAGCCGAAGGGTGCCGCGTCCGCGCCGGCAGCATAGATCGACAGGACGACGGTGATGATCTGGGGATTGTTGGTCGCGTTGGGATCCTGAATCGTGACCTGGCCCTGGTAGGACCCGGGCGGAAGGTCGGTCCGGGCCGCCCCGATGGCGACTTGCGTCCCGTCGCCGCCGCTTGAGGGCGACACCGAGATCCAATTTTGCGCCGTCACGGCCTGCCAGCTCAGGGCGCCCTGACCCGTGTTGGTCACCAGAATCTTGTCGCTTTCGGTCGCCGTCCCGTTCTGGGTGGCCCCCAGCCAGACCGTCGTCCTCGACAATCCGATCGTCGGCGATTCGACCGGGGCCGCGTGCCGGATGATGACGGGGCCGCTGCTGTAGGCCTGGTTTTCGTTGGTTCCGTCCGTGATCACGGCATAGACGTAATAGGTGCCCTCAGGAAGGCCCGACGTATTCCAGACGTGCGAGCCGGCCGAGGCCGCCAGTCCGGAGGCGATCAGCGTCCCGTTGTATCCCGAGGCATCGGTGTCATAGTAGAGCGCCACGGTGGCCCCGCCGTCGGCATCCTGGGCCGCCCATTGGATGGTAAAGGACGCGTCGGCCGTCCAGTCGGCGGCGATGCGGACGTTGTCGAAGAAGAAGGACCGCGAGGTCAAGAATTCATGCGGATCGATGCGGAAGGTGTCGATCAGCCCCGTCCAGCCGGAGTGCGAGGGGCTCCCCGCGCCGTCTTCCAGCGGCAGGGACGCCAGGTCACAGGAGAATTTGTTCATGATCCAGACGCCGTCCATGTGCCGGACGACGATATCCTGGCTGACGTTCTCATAGTTCTCGTCGCTGCGCTTCCACATGACCCGGGCCACGGAGCCGTCGTTGGTGCTGTGCGGCCCGGCCAAGCCCATCTTGAAGGTCAGTCGATGGTAAACGGTCGGATCGATCTTGTAGGTCGCGCCGCGGTGCTGGTAATGGAGGAAGTAGACGGTCGGGTCGCCTACGTTGCCGGGGACGGCATCCTCGCTCTCCGCTTGGAAGACCGTATTGCCGGCGAAAGACCGGCCGGCCATGTCTTCGTAGTCCAGGACGGTGAAGCGGGGATTGACCAGCTTCAGGGTGTAGTCGACGTCGCCCGCCGCATCCATGTCCCAGGGATTGCCGGTCTTGACCGTGATGAAGTCCTGGTCGCTGCCCTCCTCGGACGGCTTGGTGATCGCGACGATGGGGGCGTCGTTGACGTGAAAATACCCGGCCGAATAGGAGTAGGTCTGCGTCCCCGTCGGAGCGACCGCAACGTAATAGTCGCCGGGGGCCATGCCGCCGACGAGGAACGTATGGCTCGTCCCCGCCACATTGGAGGCCAGAAGCCCCAGGTTCCCGTTGGCCGAGCTCGCGTCGTTGTCCAGGTAGAGGTCGACGTTTCCGGCGCTGCCTGTCCAGGTCGCCGTCCGCTCGTAGAGAGCGTTCTTCTGGATCAGCCGGATCCAGTCGATCTTGATATTCTTGTCCTTGGCCACGATGGGGTCGAAGCGCAGGGACCGCAGCAAGCCGGCCCAGGGGGCATTGTCCAACCCGCCCGCCCCCAGGGCTGGGATGTCGATGAGATAGACGGCCCAGTTGCCGTAAACCATGAAGGTGTTGGAGACGGTGATGTCGTCGTAGATGGTGCCTTGCGACCAGAAAAGCTGGGCCTGGGGCCAGGCCAGGATCGGCGCATCGAGGTACATCCGGATGGCCAGGACGGTGTACTTGTCGGCGTCGATGGGGTAATTGGACCCGTACTTGCCCAGGGCCACCGCGCCGGGATAGGCCGAGTCCAGGATGGTGATGTTGACGTCGGAGTAGGTTTCGCTCCCGCCAGGGGTGTAGGCGGTGAAAGCCGAAAAGAGCCCTCCGGAAAAGGAGATATTCGCCAGGTAGGACGGATATTGCTCGACGGTGTTGAAGATTCTCCAACCCAAATCGGTCCGCTCGTTCATGTCCCAGGGATCGCGCAGGACCTCGGTGGCGTAGTCGGGGGCGGCCTTGACGTCCGTCCGGGCCGCGGGTGAGGTCACCGTGATCTGGGCCGAGGCGAACCCGGCCAGAACCGCGAGTGCGAGAAGCGCAGCCGTCAGTGAGCGTTTCATGAGCGCCTTTCCCCAGAGGGCAAGCTTACCGCACCCGAGTCGGGTACGACTTGGGAATGATATGAATCGTGACTTGGATCGGCAGACTGCGGGTCTGGCCGTCCTCAGCCGCGAAGTGGAGGACATGATCGCCCAGGAAGCCCGGTCCGGGATTCCAAAAGAACTCTCCCGTGTCCGGCCGCAAGGTCGATCCGATCGGCAGCGTCCGGCCCTCATGGACGGCCCAGCCGACGAAGCGGGCTCCCCGGGGGCCTTTCAGGCGGATGCGGACGCGCCCCAGCTCCTCGACCGTGATCTCGGCCTGGGACGGATCCTCCAGCGCCGCGCCCCGCCAGCTTCCCTGCGGGAGCAGGGCGGCCCGGGCCGCGGGCGCGGGCGTCCCCCCGCTGTTGTCGATTTCGAAGAAACGGCTTCCGACGCCGTCCTCGTTGCCGGCATCGTCGCGAACGCCCCAGGCGATGTTGTGGACGCCATCCTCGTAGAGGGCCGTGTCCAGCTCGTAGACGCCGACGGCGCCGTTGCTGTTGGCATAGCCGGGGAAGAGCGTGGCGATGTCGTCCCGGTATTGGTTGTAGAGGGGATGGGCCAGGGGCACGCTGTCCACCCAGACCCAGATCGTGCTCCCATCGAAGGGGATGGCGTTCGGCGGCGGCGTCAGGGCCCAGCCGAAGTTGTAGAAAAGGCTGCCGGAGGCGGTTCCGCCCTGAGTCGGCGTATCGATGGCCCCGAAAGGCTTGATCGCGGAGGCATTGTCCACCGTGATGGTCTTTTCGCCCAGGACCGCGAGGTTACCGCTCGAGTCCTCAGCTATGGCCCGCAGGGTGAAGGTTCCGTTGCCGCCGTAGGGCAGGAAGTTCGTCAAGAGCATATAGCCCCAGCCGGCCCGATCCGACTGGGGGTATTCCGGATAGATGGCCTCTACGTCGGGCCGCGTCCCCCGGACAAAGCAGGCATCCCCGATGAAGACCAGCCCGTCGGCGCCGATGTTCACGGCCAAGTCGGTGGCGACGGGATGGCGCTTGATCTTGACCTTGGCGACTCCCACATCGTCAAGGGCCCACCCGGTGACGGGAATGCTGGAGAAGACATTGGCGCCATCGGTCGGCGTGTCGAAGCGGCCGAACGGCGGCTCGTCCGTCCCGGCCGGATAGACCGTCAGCTCGATCTCCACGGACTGGGGCGAGCCCATGGCGCCCGGATCTTGAACTACGACCTGCCCATGGTAGGTCCCCGCGCCGAGCCCGGTGAGGTTGACTCCCACCGAGATGGTTCCGTTTCCGGTTCCTGAAGCCGGCGCCACCGTGATCCAAGGCTGGCTGCCCGCCGCTGTCCAATGGAGCGTCGTCCCCTCGGGTCCGGCATTCTTGACCAAGACCGCCCGCGTGGGCACATTGGATTGGCCGATCGAGGCGCCGAACGTCAGGGACGTTTTATCCAGGGTCAAGACAGGGACCGGCCCGGTCGCCGTCGTGATGGCGACCGCATCGGAAAGGGGCCCGGCGACGCCGTTGGCGTTGACCGCCTGCCAGCGATAATAATAGAGGTTGAGGGCAAGAGCCGTCGTGTCCAGGTAGGCGTAATCGCTCGTCTGGCCCAGATAATGGGCTTCATCGGCGACGAAATTCGCCTCGCCGCCGCGATAGACTCTAAAGCGGGAGAAATCTCCCCAAGTCTTCCATTTCCAGGTCTCGCCCGTCCAGATCAGGCCATCGACTTGCGTTCTCACGCCGCCGTCGATGGGAACGTATTCGGCCGTCAGCCCGACAACCTTGGGCGGTGTGTAGACGACGGCAAGATTCGTGCTGCCGCCCTTGTCCCGGATGCGCCGGATGAGCTCCCTCAGGGCCGTCTCTTTGTTCATGCCCTGGATCTGGCTCTCGCCGGTTCCATCCACCCAACGCCAGAAGTTGATCAGGCTCGGCCGATAGCTGTATGCCCGCAGGTATTGGGCCAGGATGACGTCGCTCGTGCTCTGGGAGATGCCTAAGCCCTGTGGATAGGCCTCGGCGTCATACTCCATCATCGCCCAGCGGGCGCCCAGCTCCGCCGCTGCCGGCAGCAGGTTCTGCGACGTGCGGGCAAACCAGCCGTCGAACTTGACGTCATAGACCGTCGTGCCGACCGATCCGAACGGGCGGACATCGGCCGTCCAGAACGGCGAAGCCGAGCTGTAGTAGCGCTCGTTCTTCGGCTCGGAGGCCGGGCTCGTGCCGAAAAGATAATCCCCCGAAATCTGGTGGGTGAACCAGCGGTCGGGATCAATGCCCGCCTCGTCGGCCCAGCCGCCCAGGTCGAGAAGCAAATTGCGGACCATCTTCTCTCGGAATATGTTCCAGAGATCCCAGAAGACATTGCCGGGTTGAACGGCGCGCGGCGGATCGAAGCCGCCCGCGATGTAATGGGCTCCGGACACCGGCATCATCCCGTCCTGGACATAGTCCGCTGCCGGGATGGCCCCCGCCGTCTCGCCGTCGGCCAGGCTCCAGTTGTAGTATCTCAGGTCCCACGACGTGAACGATTGCCCGAAGTCGGCGTTGAACTGGGCCAAGCCGGCGGTCCCGGCGTACTTGGCGCCGCCGCCCGAATACCCCTGCCCGGCATAGGTTCCCGCCGCATCATCGTAGAGCCCGCCGTGCTGGATCCAGTCCCGGAACTCCAACACGGCAAAAGGCGAGTAATCGCAGAAGAATTTCGGGTAGCCGTTGATCAAGCCCTCGGCCAGGCGCTTGTAGTTGAACTCGGCCTCGCCCCAGGCGCTGACGGCGGCCAGCGTGTCGGGCTCCTCGTCCAACCTCTGCTTCAGGAAGGCCATCATGGCCCTCCCCTTGGCGGCCAGGTTGCGCCGGAGCTTCAGGGCGTAGCGGGAGAACGTGCTGAAGACGCTCTGGCCCAGGAAATCTCCGGCGCCGGCCTGCTCCGCCGAAGCCAGGTTGTTGTCGTTGTACCATTGGCCGTTGCGGATGTCCTCCGTCTTGGCGGCTGTATAGACCCAGAGGCTGCGGGCCAGGCCCGAACAGGCGACCAAGTGGAACCGGACGCCGGCCGCCTTAGCCGCCGCGATGTAGGCGTTGGCAGAGTCCTTGAAGCTTTGGATCCCCGCATCAGCCTGCGACCAGTCCGAGTACCAATCCAACGACGGGGCCAGGTGGGTCACGGAGAACGACAGCCAGGCATAAAGCCCAAAGGAGAAATTCGCTTTAATGAATTCCACGGCCGTCCCGTCCGTCGGCACATGCTCGATGGAGACGATGGTCGAGTTATATAGGGTCGGCTTGGGAAGCTCCTGGGCCTGGACGGTCCCGGCGGCTGCGGCGAAGAGGATCGCAACTGTCGCGATGACGCCTATCCCTTCTCTTTTCAGCATTTTCATGGCCTCATTCTATATACTTCCGCCCCCGGAGTAAATCCTCCGCCGCGAGGATAATCGCCGCTTAGCGGGGGTCCCCGCCCGGCGCTTCGGGGTGACCCTTCCGCCGGGGGGACAGCGCGGCGGCCAGGAATCCGGCCGCCCATGAAAAATGTATCGTCAGAAAAGAAGAAAAGACATACAGCCGGCCGCCGGGAGGGACATCTTCGAAACGTCCGAGGAGGGTGACCATCGCCACCACGAGGAGATAAGCGGCCGGATAGAGAAGCGGCCAGAGGAACCATGGAGCCGCCGCGCAGGCCGCCAGAACGAGCAAGAGATGGACCGGCGGAGCGGCCTGCCGCCAGGAGGTCAGGCCGTGTCTCCTGGCCGTCGCGAGGCGGCCCTTCCCGTAGCGGAAATACTGGGCGGCCAGGGCCTTGAGAGTCGAGCGCGGGCGATAGGTCACCTTGAGATTACCGTCCAGCCAAATCCGGCCGCCGTTCTTCCTGATCCTGGCATAGAGCTCGGCATCCTCGTTGGTCACGGCCTCCGGGTCGAAGAGGCCGGCCGCCTCGAGAGCTTCGCGGCGGAAGGCGCCCAGGTAAACGCCCTCATACTCGCCCGAATATCCGCCCAGGTGGTACTTGGCGTCGCCGACACCCAGGGGGTGCCGCATAGCCGCGGCGACGGCCTTCTGTGCCAACGTCTCCCCCACCGGCCACATCACGCCGCCCGCGCAGGCCGCATTGTTCTCCTCGAGCAAGGTGACGCATCTCTTCACATAGTTCGGCGGGTAGAGGCAATGGGCATCCAGCCGGACGACGTATCTTCCGCAGGACTCGCGGATGCCGATGTTCAGACCCTGCGACTGGATGTGGAAAGGATTGTGGAGAACCCTGATCGGCTCACCGGCCCGGATGAGCTCCTCGACTTCGGCCAGAGTCCCATCCGTGCTCCCTCCGTCGATGACCAGGATCTCGGCTTCCGCCCGAACGTAATCGTCCAAGACGCTCCGCAGAGCCGGGCCGATAGAGCCCTCTTCATTCAGACAAGGCATTAGAATCGTTATTTTTCGGGTCTCAGCCGCCTCGGAGATGGGGGACACCATACATAACTCCCGAATTATTGCCCTCAATATCCTCCCGCCGGCTATTGAAACGGAATCGCGGCCTCGCGGGAAAGAGGGCCCGGCTCGCGCCGCGCGTTCACGGCCCGGATCTTGTAGTAATAGACCTCTCCCTGCACCGCAGTCCGGTCCAAAAATTCACTCTCCCGAGTCCTCCCGATCATGTTGTCCGCTCGCGACTCAAATTCCCGCTTGCCGCCTCGATAGATCTCAAAGCCTCCGAACCCGCCCCAATCGGACCATTTCCATGGTGCGTCCGGCCAAATTCGCTCGCTCCAGGTCAGGCGCACTCCCCCGCCCGCTGCCCGGTCGGGATCGGCAGCCAATTCCTCAACCCCCGGGGGCGTCGCCATGTCGCGAGAGAAAGCGCCCACGGGCGAGTCCCGGATGCCCTCGACGAAAGCCCGCAGCGCGGCCTCTTTGTTCGTCCCGTAGATCTGGCTTTCGCCCTTCCAATCCACCCAGCGCCAGAAGTTGATCAAGCTGGGGCCGCCGCTGTAGATCCGGTTGTATTGCTCCAGGATGACGGCGACGGAGCTCTGTGCGACCCCGTAGCCCTGCGGGTAGGACTCGGCGTCGTACTCCAGGACCGCCCAGCGGGCGCCCAGCGCCTCCGCGGCGGGAACGAAATACTGCGACGTGCGGGCAAACCAGCCCGGAAACTTGACATCGTAGACCGTGGCGCCGACGCCCCCATAGGGCCGCACGTCGGCCGTCCAGAACGGCGATGCGGACGTGTAGTAACGGGTGTTCTTGGGCTCGGAAGCGGGATTCGTACCGAACAGATAGTCTCCCGGGATCTGGTGGGTGAACCACTTCTCCGGGTCGAGGCCGGCTTTCTGGGCGTCATAGGCCAGGTCGAGCAGCAGGTTCCTGACCATGGTCTCGCGGAACAGGTTCCACAGATCCCAGAACTTGTCGCCGGGCATGATCCGCCGGGGCGGATCGAAGCCGCCCGGGATATAGTGCGGCCCCGAGTCCGGCATCATGCCGCCCTGAACATACGATCCGATCGGGATGGCGCCGCCATCCCAATCGCCGACCTGCCAGTTGTAGTACTTGAGGTCCCAGGTCGCAAACGATGTGCCGAAGTCGGCATTGAAGTTGGCCAGCCCGTCGGCGCCCTGATAGCGGGCCCCTCCGGCCGCGTAGCCTTGCCCGGGAAACAGCTTGGAGAAGCGGTCGTCATAGATCAGGGTATGACGAATCCAGTCCTTGAACTCCATGACCGCAAACGGCGAGTAATCGCAGAAATACGTCGGATAGGCCTGGGCGTAGTCGATCCGGTTGAAATTCATCTCCGCCTCGCCCCAGCCGCTGACCGCGGCCAGCGTGTCCGGCTCCTCATCCATCCGTTTTTTGATGAAGGCCATCGCGGCCCGGCTCTTGGCCGAGAGGTTGCGGCGCATCTTGACGGCATACCGGGAGAAGGTGGCGAAGACGTACTGGTTGAGGTAGCCCGGTTGGGCCGCCTGGGCGGCCGAGGCGATGTCGTTGTCGTTGTACCACTGGCAGTTCCGGACGTCCTCCTGCTTGGCCGCCTCATAGATCCAGAGCCCCCGGGCCAGCCCCGAACAGATCACTAGGTGGAAGCGGACCCCGGCCGCCTTGGCCGCGGCGATATAGCTATCGACCGAGGTCTTGAAGCTCTGGATTCCCGCATCGGCTTCCGCGGCGCCCAATCCCCAGGCCAGCACCGGATCGACGTGGGTCACCGAGAACGACAGCCAGGCGTAAAGGCCGAATTGGATGTTGTTCTTGATGTACTCCACGGCCGCCGTATCGGTGGGGCTGTGCTCGATGGAGATGATGGTCGCCGTGGGCCTGGCCAGCTCCTTCTGCCCGGGGAAGGCCCAGGCCGCCGCCGCCAAAAGACAGAATGCCGTCGCCGCGACGACCCGAAGGGCGCCTTTCTTTCTCTTCATGCCCCCCCCCTATTGATAGAGAATTACGGCTTCGCCCGTAAACGGCCCGGGCGCCTTGCGGGCGTTCACGGCCCGCACTTTGTAGCGATAGACGGATCCCAGCGAGATGTCTTTGTCCAGAAAGACGCTGTCCCTCGTCGTCCCTATCAGATTCACTTCCTGTGGCTCAAAGCCGGGCCGCAGACTGCGATAAATCTCGAATTCCCCGAAATCACCCCAGTCCTTCCAAAACCAGGTGTCGTCGGCCCAAATGTGGGCGTTCCACTCCAGCTTGACGGCCTTGGCTTCGGCATCGATGGCGGCGAACGGCCCGTCCACCTTGGGCGGCGTGAACATAACGTCCAAGTTTTTAGAGCGGGCCTTGTCCCTGATCCGCTTGAGGAACTCGACCAAGGCCGCTTCCTTGTTCATCCCCTTGATCCGATGTTCCCTGCTCTCGTCCCACCAGCGCCAAAAGTTGATCAGCTTGGCGCCCTGCCGGTAGACGTTGAGGTACTGCTCCAGGATGGCCTCGGGCGGGCTCTGCTGGAGCTCGAACTCCGGCGGGTAAAGCTCGGGGTCGAACTCCATGATGGCCCAGCTCTTGGACAGCGCGGCCATCGCCGGCACGGCGTGCAGGGTCGTCCGGGCGAACCAGGTCGGGAAGCGCACGTCGTAGATCGTGGCCCCGGGATTCCCGAAAGGCCAGACGTTGGCGGAGGCCAGGGTCGAGGCCGAGGTGTAATAGCGGGCGTTTTTCTCGGGAGTGGCGGGCTCGGTGTTGAACAGGTAGTCGCCGGGTATCTGGTGGGAATACCAGCACTCGGCCGGGATGCCGGCCTCGTCCGCCCAAGCCGCGGCTTCCCTGACGAAATTGGCTACCATCGTCTCACGGAACGCGTTCCACAAGTCCCAGTACTTCTCCCCCGGCTTCATGACCCGGGGCGGATCGAAGCCGCCCGGGATGGAATAGGAGCCCGTCTCCGACATCATCTCCCCCTGCCGGTAAGAATCGTAAGGGACGGCGTTGAAATCGGGATTCCTGTCATCCGTCGGCGCCCTGTCGAAGTCGTCGCCCAGGCTCCAATGGAAGAAGCGCAGGTCCCAGGTTTTAAACGAAGTGCCGAAATCAGCGTTGAAATTGGCCAGTCCGCCCGGCCCCTGGTAGCGCGCTCCACCCTCCTTCCAGCCCTGCCCCTTGTAGGCCCCCTTGGCATCGTCGTATTCGCCCTGGTGCAGAATCCAGTCGCGAAATTCCAGCACCGCGAACGGCGAGTAGTCGCAGAACCAGTCCTGGGCGCTCTTCTGGTGGTTGATGCGGTGATAGTTCAGCTCGGCCTCGCCCCAGCCGCTGACGGCGACCAAGGTATCGGGATTCTCGCGGATGACCTTGGCCAGGTATTTGAAGGCCGCCAGGGACTTGGCCCTCAAGTGGGCCTTCGTCTTCCTGGCGTAGCGCGACAGCGTCCCGAAGACATAGGTCTTCATGGCCGCCTTGTCCTTGATCTGGTCGTCGGCCGCCAGGTTGTTGTCGTTATACCACTGGGCGTTGCGGATGTCCTCCAGCTTGGCCGCCTCGTAAGCCTCCAGCCCCCGGGCCAGCCCCGAAGTCAGCACCAGATGGAGCTTCAAGCCGGATTTCTTGGCCGCCGGGACGAGGGTATCGACCTTGGTCTTGAAAGCCTTGATGCCCTCATCCGCCTTGGCCTGATCGGCCCGCCAGGGCATATCCGGCGTCAAAGTCGTAACCGATAGCGACAGCCAGGCGTAGAGTCCTCCCCCGAAAGCCTTCTTGATCGCCGCTACCTCGGCCGTGTCCGTGGGGTAATGCTCGATGCTGATGATGGTCGCGTTGGCCGCGCTGGGCCGGGGCAGCTCCTGGGCCGCGGCCGCGGGAACCCACAGCCAAGCCAGAACTGCCGCCGACGTCAGAATTCCGCGCATGAGGCTCCCCTGCCCCCCGGAGACTACATCAGGCGCTCGGTCCAGCTCCGGGGCGTCATCTTATTGACGATCTCGATGTCCAGGTAATAGTCGAAAGGCTTGGCCCCGCGTCGCCGGATCCACTCGATCATCTCGTCCAGCCCCTGCTTCAGGGTGTGGGAGGTCCGGTAGCCGAGCAGGCGGCGCGCCTTGTCCGAAGAGCAGTTAGCTTCCTTGACCTCCTGCGGGCGGTCCGGCAGGTAGATCGGCTCGAGCTTGAATCCGAGGTGGTCGGCGATCAACCGGGCCAATTCCAGGATCGTGACGAACTCCTCGTCCGGCCCGATGTTGATGACCTCGCCGACCACATGGGGCGCGTCCAGCATCTTGACCAGGGGATCGATGCAATCCCGGACAAAGGAGAAGCAGCGCTTCTGCGAGCCGTCGCCGTAGATGATCGGCTGCTTGCCCTGCAGCATCCGGTTGACGAAGATGGCCGCCACGTTGCGGAAGGGGTCGTCGTACTTCTGCCGCGGCCCGATGATGTTGTGGGGCACGGCAATGACCGGCTCGAGGCCGTGGATCCCGGCCATCAGCCGGACGAGGTCCTCGGCCGCCACCTTGGACAGGGCGTAGGGGTCCTGCGGGCGCGGGGCCATGTCCTCGGTAAAAGGCGTTTCATTGGACCCATAGCGGGCCATCGATGAAAGGAAGACGAAGCGCCGGCCCCCATTGTGGACGAAAGCCGAGAGGACCGAGGAAGTGGCCTGGTAGATGGAATAGTTGACGATGCTGGGCGAGAAGACGCTCAAGCCCTCGTAGGGGAAGGCCGCGCAGTGGTAGACGACTTCCATCCCCTTGGTCAGCTCCTGCATGGCCTTCAGGTCGCCGCAGTCGGCCTGGGTGAAGGCGCAGCCCTCCGGGACGTTGTCGCGATAGCCACCGATCAAGTTGTCGCAGCCGCGGACATCGTGCCCGGCCGCAAGCAGGCTCTCGGCCAGGTGGCTGCCCAGAAAACCGGCCGCGCCCGTTACAAATATCTTGCGCTTCATACCTCTCCGCCTCTACGGAATTCCTCAGGAAGGGCCAATATAGCAGGTTTCACCCCGCGCCGCAAAACAGGGGTACGGAGCCGCCGGATGGCCGGATTTCACCAGTGATTGATCTCGGCCCCGACTTCGTCCGGCCGATAGGTCGGGACCAGATCCTTGATGGCTGCCCGGATCTCCTCCCGCTGGCATCCGTTGGAGCACATATGGATGAGCTTGTCGGCCTTGCCCCAGACTTCCTCCCAACTCTTCTTCTGGCTGGCCAGGACCCGAAAGATCTTCTCGTTGTGGGACGTCCGCTCCGAGCCTTCCTCGGCGCCCAGCAACTCCTCGAAGAGCTTCTCCCCCGCCCGCAGACCGCAGTAGGCGATTTCGATCTCCACGTCCGGCTCGAAGCCGCTCAGGCGGATCATCTCTTTGGCCATGTCGGAGATATTGACGGGCGTTCCCATGTCCAGGACGTAGACTTCCCCGCCCTGCCCGGCCGCGGCGGCCTGGAGCACGAGCAGGACCGCCTCGGACGTGGCCATGAAGTACCTCTTCATGTCCGGATGGGTCACCCGGACCGGGCCGCCCTTTTTGATCTGCTCCCGGAACAAGGGGATGACGCTCCCTCGGCTGCCCAGGACGTTGCCGAAGCGGACCGATATGAAGCGGGTCCCGTTCCGCTCGTTCTGGACCTTCAGCAGCTCCTCGCCGATCCGCTTGGTCGCCCCCATGACGCTGGTCGGGTTGATGGCCTTGTCCGTAGAGATGTTGACAAATCTCTCGACTCCATGCTTCAAGGCCGCTTCGCTCAAGTTCCTGGTGCCCAGGATGTTCGTCTTCACGGCCTCTTCGGGATAGTGCTCCAGGATCGGGACGTGCTTGTAGGCCGCCGAGTGGATGACGATCTGCGGCTTGAACTTCGAGAACAAGGCCTCCATCTTCGGTACGTCCCGGATGTCGCCCACGATGGGAAAGACGATCCCCTCCTGGCCGCCCTTGATTTTGTTGACCAGGTAGAACAGCTCCGTCTCGTCGCTGTCGAGCAGGCCCAGGCGGGCCGGGGCGAATTGCAGGACCAGCTTGGACAGCTCGCTGCCGATCGATCCCCCCGCTCCGGTCACTAGGACCCGCTTGCCCGTCAGGAACTTCCGGATCGTCTCGTGGTCGACCGAGACGGGCTGTCGGCCCAGGAGGTCCTCGACGTTGATCTCGTGGACGTCCTTCAAGGCCACGTTGCCGTTCATGAGATTGATGATCCCGGGCAGGATCTTGATTTTCTTGTTGCCGTCACATTCCCGGAGGGCGTGGAAGACCTCCCTGATCTCGCCGGAATGGGCCGACGGCATGGCGATGAGGAACTCGTCGACCGGGTGGCTGGCAAGCAGAGTCCGCAGCTCCTCCCGTTTCCCCAGCACCTTGATGCCGTGGATGCTGGTCCCGGACTTGGACGCGTCATCGTCGATGAAGCCGATCGGCCAGTACCTCGACCTGGGGTTGTTGATCATCTCCCGGGCGATCTGCTCCCCGGCCGCGCCGGCGCCGATGATCAGGACCCGCTGCTTGCCCTTTCTCCGGACGTCGCGCCAGTTCTTGAACTCACGGACGGCTCGCTTCGACACGCGAAGGGAGCCGATCAGGACGATCGTCAAGACGAAATTCACCATATAGACGGAGCGGGGGAATTGCCTGTACTGGGCTCCCGGGCGGATGAAAAAGATGATGAACCCGAGAATCAAGTTGCCGCCCGTCATCGCGGTCAACAACATCAATCCTTCCCGGACGGAGAAGAAACGCCAGGTGATGTTATAGCAGCCATGGAGGATGAGCATGGCCAGGAGAATAATCTCCGAGAGCCCGATAAAATACCAGATGTTCTTGGTATACTCCGGGGGCAGATACCCGTCGAACCGGAGCCAGAAGGCCAGGTACATGGATAGGGCGATAAGGACGATGTCGGCGATAAAGAAAAACGCCCGCCTCTTCAGCTTCGTCGTCTGCATGACACTTGCTAGGAGAAGAGAGTCCCTTTCCTTAGCCAAATCAACCCCCTAAAAAAGAGCGGCTCACCCTCCCTTAAAAGAGAGAATTACTCGCCGGATCCCTTTGCCAATGCCCCCGCCGTCTCTTCCTTGGGTCGGCAGGAGGAGAAGATAATATAGCTATTTGCTGTGTTGATTGCAAGTCCCCGGGCTTCAACCGCCCGGCTTTTTTAATGACCCCTAGATAGAGGGCTTTTCACAAACACGGCCTCAATATTTTGCGGTAATACGCGAAATAGGTCTTAGCATCCAATACCGGTACGCCCTCCGGGCTCATGCAAGTCCAAAAGGCGGGATTCAAGGCCAGGATATCGTCGACCGTAATGTTCCTCACGGAGGATTTTCGGATATTCCTTCGGGCATCGGCAATTCCCGGCAAAAGCAGAACGAGTCCGGCATAGGCCCGGAGGTAAGCCCAGACAAGCGAGTATCGCCCCTTGCGGAGCAGCGAGATCAGGTTGATCAGGTCTTCCCTGATGTAGCTCTTGAGGAAGGCCCTCAGCGACGGCCCATGGAAGATCCGCAGCAGGAATCTCATTCTATTGCAGACCACCAGCCGGATCTTGCCTTCCATGTTCTTCCAGTAGGCGCTGAACTTATGGTAGACGATCGCCTCCGGCACGGCGGCGATCGTCCAGCCGGCCAGCCTGGCCCGGAAGCTCCAGTCGGCGTCCTCGTAGTAGGCCTTGTATCCCGCGTCGAAAGGGCCGATGGCCTCCCAGGCGGACTTTCGGATCAAGGCGGCGCTGATGCAGGCCGAGGGCACTTCCCGCAAGTCCCGGAACTGGCCCACGTCGACGCAGCCGATGAAGTTGTCGCTCCCCCACCCGGCCCCCCGCACATGGTTCCCGATGCCGTTGAGAAAGCCCCGCAGATGGAACAGTCTCAATTCGGGAACGACGGCCGCGGCGGTCGCGTCCTGCCGCATCCGTTCGGCCAGCCTGCCAACGACATCTGGTTCCAGCTCCACGTCATCGTTGAGGACAAGGACCGTCTCCCCCGCCGCACGGGCGATGCCGTAATTCAATCCGCCGGGGTAGTAGAGGTTTTTTCCCGGATGGATGATTCGGACGCTCGGATATTCTCCTCGAATGATCCCGCCCGTCCCGTCCGTGGAGCCGTTGTCGACAACCAGGATCTCGAGCAAGGGAATATCTTGCCTCAGCAAGGAGTCCAGGCAAGCCCGAATATGGGCCTCCCCGTTGCGGGTTACGATAACGGCGGAGACGGAAGGAAGGCCGGCATCTTGCGCCGCCCGTCCGACCCGCTTCGATATTCCCGATTCCCCCTCGTGGATTGATGAAGCACGGATCAGCCGGGCCTTGACGAAAAGTATTAGAAAATCGTCAATGATTTCACTTCCCACGGCGAGATTCAACCCGACCTTCGCCGCGACCTCGTCCCGCGTCCCGGGCAAAGCATTCCAGATCGCGCGGCCAAGCTCGTCGATCTTGACCCGGCCGCCGCCCGGGCCTGCCAGAAACAGGTTTTCCCCACCGGGAACCAGCGCGAATCCCGGCTCGCGCTCAAATCGCGCATCGCTTCCGCTCTGATGGCTATCGGCTCTTTCCATCTCGAGTATTCTACGCTTATCGCCCCGCGGCTACCGCTTCAATGTTTTTAACGACCTGATCCCACCGGTAATGGGCCGCTACGTCTTTGTAACCGGCTTGACCCATCTTCTCGGCCATGCCGCGGTCGCCGAGCATCATCTCGATCTTCTTCTCCAAGTCCAAGCCATCCTTGTCCTTGAAGAGAAGCCCTTTCTTCCCGTCGCCCACAATCTCCCGCACGGCCGGGATATCCGCTCCGATCACCGGCTTGCGCCTGGCCCAGGCCTCCAGGAAGACGATGCCAAAGGCCTCGAAGGAGGACGGATTGACCAGCACCCGGCCATGGTCGATCAGGGCGGCTTTCCTCTCCTCGGGTATGTCGTTGAACCGATGAATCATCCGTCTGTGTCTTTCCGGCAATTGGGCGATGGTCTTATCGACCGTCACCGAATAATCCGTCCTGGCCCCGGCTATGACCAGGGGATTCACACAGCCCCTGTCCCATAGCCGACTCATGGCCCTGATCAAGAGAGGGATCCTCTTGTGCCCGCCTTCCTGGCCCAAGTAAAGAACATAGTCTTTCAGGCCGTTTTCCGGGGACACCCCCGCCTCGAAGACATGATCATCCACGGCGTTGACGATGCGGACGATCTTGCTTTCCCGGATCCGCTTCCTCAGCAAGTACCGTTTTTCGACCTCCGTCAGGACCAGGACCCGATCCGCCCGCCTCAGAGTCCATCGATTGATGCAGGTCCGATGCAGCCTGTCCTGGATGTGCAGATGGGGGAACAGGATCAGCCGCGCGCCTCGATGGGTCCATTTATAGGCCAGTCCATAGAAAATGGCGGAAGTGGGCGTCGGCCCGGCCATGATGGCGTCGTAATCTCTGCCTTGAACCTTGCGAAAAGCCGCCCGAAAGTGCGGCCCAAAGGTGAGCGGCCTCCCCAGCGCCCCGATCCGTCCCAGCCGGCGGGCCGTCCGGTCGAAGATTCGGAGTCTCTTGTAGGCGGGTATGTCCACAGATTCGCGGATGATCTCCACGCCACCCAGTATCTCCCGCAGGGGGATTCCCGATGGAGCATGGTCATAGTAATGGTCGGTGCTCAAGGCATCGCTGGTCAGCACGGTCACGTCATGGCCAAGTCCGGCCAATCCCTCGGCGATCCTGCGGAAAACCCGCTCCGCCCCCCCGATCGCCGGATGGTAGAGGTGGGTGATGAAGAGGATCTTCATGGCCACAGAAACAGACCCCTGAGATTGCGTGTGGTCCCGGAACTCAGACGGCCGATCAGGGCTTCCTTGGTGAACATCAGGCAGCGGCCGAAGATCCAACCTCTCCGGGGTTTGGCCATAACTTCAGCCCCAACCTTAAAGCGCGGCAGGCGGCCGGCCGCCCCTCTAAGCCAAGGAAAATGCCGCGATAACCGCGTCAACGTGAAAAAGCGCTTCCACGATACCCGCCAGGCCCATACGCCGACTCCAGGCTCATGGCGCTTGGCTGCATAGAGGTTAGCCACAGCGTAATCGTGAAGCCGGACGCTTTCGTCAACCAGGAGGATCGCATCGCCGCGCAGCCTGCCGACAATCTCGCGCAGCTCTTCGAGACCGCGCTCCGGCTCGCCTCGCCCTACGAACCTGACTGAAGGGTGCGACTTAGCTGGGTCATCTATCCGATCGCTCTTGAGGCCCACCCCCGAGCCCGCTTCCCATACGGCAATCTCCAAGTCGGCCTCGATGCGCTGCGTCAGGAGATGCCTCAGGCATGCCTGCAGCGCATCTGCGCCTCCCTTACTTACGACAACGGCCGAGACCATGCCGCGGGCTTCCATGGCCGCCGCGGCCTCTTCATAATCCCGGCGCCTCTTCTCCCGTTCCTCCCCCGAAACGCTCTCCTCTGCTTTCAGCCGGCCCAAGACGATTCCGGCCAAATCGTCCAGGCTTTCTCTCTCCCGTGTCTTCGATGCCAGCCAGAACGTCCGGTAGAAGGGCGGCTCGAATTCGCGTTCCCCATCCCTTGCCGCCAGATAGGCATCGAGTGTCTCCAGGACGCGGGGCGTGTCCCGCCGCATGAGATAGCGGCTGCGCAGCCCCTGTGACTCCGTCCACGAAGCCAGCGAGCCGTAACCGGCCGTGGTCACCGCCGCCCCGGACGCCTCCAGGGTCTCCCGCGTCGCCGAGTCGGAGATAAGTCCGTTGGCTTCGTGTTCCGCCAACTGGACATGCTCGATGCCGTAACGATCCCGGATTTCCTTGGCTACCGAGCGTTCGGCGGCCAGTACTTCGTCATCCGCCCGCGGACCGGCCACGATCACGAGCCCGGACGAGACCCGGACCATCTCCTTGAGGAAAGCCGGCCGACCACCCGCCGGGACATGCTCCAGCACGTCCATAGCCGACACGACATCGAAGGCGCCATCCGGGAAAGGCAAGCAGCGTCCATCGCCCTTGATGTAGCCCTCGGCCTCGAATTCCAGCCTGTCGAGGACGGTGACTTCGACTTCCGGATGGGCCGAAGCTCGAAAGATCTCTTGCGCCGGCAGCCGGCCCAGACTCCCGTCCCGGTTCGGCGCCGCCCCCCCCACATCCAGCAGCCTTACGGGCCTCCCCAGGCCCAGCCCTATGACGGCCTCCCTGAGGAAAGAATATCGCTGCAGCTGGTCGGGGGTCCAGTGAAAGCCGGAGCGGTCAGGCACTCTCGACGTCCCAGCGGGATTCTATCTTGACGCAGCCGAACTCCCGCCGCCCGGTCTCCAGCACCCGGAAAGAGTACATCATCTCGTGATGGTCATAGGCCGCGCTCAAGCCGGGATCGTAGGCCGAGGCCGAGAACAGGTAGTCGCCATGAAAAAGCGGCAGGTTGGGAATGAAAAATCGGACGATTCCTCTCCGCGGCAGGCCGGGCCCGATCCTGTCGGCCGCCTCCAGCGTGTTGGGGCCGTAGATCAGCATCTTGTAGGCGGTATGGACGGCGACCCCAAAGACGGGGATTTCGCCCTCTTTGAGATCGGACTCGTATTCCAGCCGGGCCTCGAAGTATCCCCCCTGCCGGAATGCCGTCTGAGGCCGCCCCTCGGCGTCGGTAAACCAAACCCGCTTGATGCGCAGGCGCTGGTCGCCCCAGCGCCGCGAATCCTGAGCCGGGAGCGCCGATACCCGCCCCTCTTCTGCCCCGTTTCTCTCCAGCCCACCCCCTCCCCGCATCAGGTCGTGGTAGAAGGCGATCGCCTCATCCGCCGCCCCCAGGAAGACGGGCCGGCCCCTCTCCAAGACCAAGACGCGCGAGGCGATTTGGCTTATGAGATTCAGGTCATGCGAGACAAGGACAATGGCCGCTCCCCTCTCCCTGAACGAGAGAATCTTCTCGAAGCTCTTCTGCTGGAAGACCTCATCGCCCACGGAAAAAACCTCGTCGATGAGAACGATATCCGGGCGGAAGAAGATGATGATCGAGAAGGCCAGCCGGATGAACATGCCCGAGGAGTAGTTCTTGATTGGGACGTCGATGAACCTGCCCAACCCGGCGAAGTCGACGATGCGGTCGAAGTGCTCGCGGATGACCTTGCGCGGGATGCGATAGATCGAGCCGGTCAGGAAGATGTTCTCCGCCCCGGTCAGCTCGGGATTGAAGGCCGCCCCCAGCTCGATGAGCGGGGCGATGACCCCATGCGGCTCGACGATCCCGGTCGTAGCCGGATAGATGCCGGCCATGATCTTCAGCAGGCTGCTTTTGCCCGCCCCGTTGCCGCCGATGACGCCGAAGATCTCTCCCCGAGGGATCTCGAGCGACAAATCCCTCAAGGCCCAGAATTCGGCCTTCTTCCGCCTCACGGCCAGCGAGCCCAGGGCCCGGATGCCGTCCCGTCGCAGGCGCAGCTCTTTGCCCGTGTTGAGCTGGAAGCGAAGTCCGACGCCCTCCAGGCGGATCGCGGGCGCTTCGCTCATATCGTGCCTGTCACGAGAGACTGAAGACGAAATTCTTTTCCTGCCGGATGAAGACCGCCCACCCGGTGAGAAAGAGGGCCACCGAGATGGCCGCCGCGATGCCGACGATGTTCCAAGGCGGCAAGGCGCCGTGGTAAACCGGCCAGCGCAGGGTCTCGACATAGTAGTAAAACGGATTCCAGAGGAACAAAGGCCGGTAGGCCTCCGGCAGGACGTCGATCGAGTAGATGATCGGCGTGGCATAGAACAAGGCCTGGAAGACGATGGCGGCGATGTTCTGAACATCCCGGAAGCGAATGAAGGCTACGGAAAGAAGTAGCGACAGCCCGAAGGCGCCCAGGAAATGGATCAGGACTACGACGGGCAGAAAAGCCAGGGCCCAGGTGAAGCGGGCCCCGAAGATGGCCATGAAAACAACCAGCAGGACGACAAGAATCCCATGATCCACAAACCTGGCCAGGACGTTGGAGACCGGGAAGACCAGCTTGGGAACATAGATCTTCCGGATTAGCGTCTGGTTGTTGACGACCGAGCCCGTGGCAATGATAGCGGTCTGCTGGATCATCAGCCACGAAGCCAGCCCGGCGAAGAGGAAGATGGCGTAGCCCGGGATCTGGAGCCGGATGATCTTGGAGAAGACCAGGGCCAGGATGAGCAGGTAGAAGAGCGGATTGAGGACGGTCCAGAGGAAGCCCAGGGCCGAGTCCCGGTAGCGCAGCTTGAGCTCGGTGAGGGTCAGATTGCGGACAAGCTCCCGATATCGAATGAGTTCCAGAATCGATTTTTTCATGGCCGGGCGCTGGAATTGTACCCGAAAACCAGCCCTATTACACGCCGCGCCGGCCGAGGCCAGAAGATATCATCAGTAGCGGGGCCGAATAAGGACGGCCAGAGAAGTCCGGCTTTGGGTCTCGAGATTCATGAAAGCCAGCCGGTATTCCCCCAGGAAGCCGGGTCCTGGGAGCCAGGAGAAGGTGCCTGAAGAGGAATCAAGCCGTGAGCCAATCGGGAGCGGCCGCAGCTCGTCACCTACGACAAGATAGCCTTCCCAGCGGGGTACGGCCGGGTCGGAGCCAGAATTCGACTTGGAAATCGATTTGTGGTCGGAAGGCGATGCCGCGGCCAGGCCCGCGCGTTCGCCGGCCCGCCGATCCGCGTCCACAGCCCAAGCCGCGTCGTCAAGAAGGATCTCAACGCGCTCGAGCTCTTTGATGTCCAAGCGGGGCCCCTCGCCAGGGCTTGAGACGATGGATGCAGGCGGGAGCTGTCGGTTGAATCCCCTTCGGAAATGCATCAGACCCCCGGATGCATCCCGGTATCCGCCTAGCTCAGCCGCCCTTCTCAGGGAGCCCATCTTGTTCGGGTTGATATTCCCTTCCGGCGATGACGATCCGGTGTTCAGGATGGAGAAAAAGCGGCTCCCGATCCCATCCTCATTCCCAGCATTGTCGACGACACTCCAAGCTATCGAGTGCACCCCGTTTTCGAAGGCGGTGGTGTCCAGTTCGTAGACCCCGACGGCACCATTGCTGTTGGCATAGCCCGGGAACAAGGCCGCGATGTCATCCCGATATTGGTTGTAGAGAGGGTGCCCCAATGGCTCTCCGTCTACCCACACCCAGAGGGTCGATCCGTCCGTCGGGATGCTGTTGGGCAGCGGCGTCAGGGCCCAGCCGAAGTTATAGAAGAGCGCTCCCGAGGCCTCTCCTCCCTGGGTCGGCGTGTCGATGGCCCCGAAAGGCTTCACGGCGTGGACGTTGTCGCAGGTGATCGTCTTGCTATTAATCAGGACTTCATGGCCCTCTTTGTCGGTGGCGTAGGCATAGAGGGTGAATGTCCCATTGCCGCCGCCGGGCATGAAGTTAGTCAACAGCATGTAGCCCCAACCGGCGCGGTAGCTGAGGGGCAAATAGGGATAGATGATCTCCACATCGTGCCGCGAGCCCTCGACGAAAGTGGCGTCGCCGATGTAAACCCTCCCGTTGGGGGGATTCTCCGCACCTACCGGATTACGGTAGATCTTGACGCCCGTCACTTCGATGTCGTCCAGGGACCAGCCGGTGACGGCAATGCTGCTCATCACAGTCGTATCGTTGGCCGGCGTATCAAACGAGCCGAACGGGCTCCCCGTGGTCCCCGCCCCATAGACATTCAGCGTGACGGCCATAGTCTGGGGCGAGTTCCAGGCGTCGCTCGAGGTGACCGTCACCGTCCCGTTATAGGTCCCGCCGGCCAGATTCGCAGCGTCGACACTCACGGCTATCGTTCCCGTGTCCGATCCGGAGCCCGGCGCCGCCGCCAGCCAGGTCTGGTTCGTGGCCGCCGTCCAATTCATTGTCCCCGTGCCCGCGTTGCTGATGACCACGGACTGCGACTTGGTCTTAGCCCCTCCGGGTATACCCCCGAAGTTCATCGAAGTCCTGGACAATTCGATCTCGGCCGAAACCCCCGGCCCGGCCCATCCGGCCAACCGGGCCAGGAGCCACCACAGAGCCCGTCCCTTGAGGACGCAATTGAGCTGCTGGGAATGGGCACAGCTTCCGCAAATGGCCGCCAATTGCGCCAACTGGCTCCCCGGATTGGCGGCCAGCCACTGGGCGGCCCAGTTGCCGCCCGTATAGTCGCAGTTGTCATTGGCATAGAGCGCCAAGAAGGCGTTGCCGCTCGGGTCGTAGCTCTCGATGTCGGCGAAGTCGAAGAGGATCTTGCCGTTGGTCAGGCAGTAATTGCGGATCTGCTCGTTTCTGAGGTTGAGATTCCCCTCCGCCCCGCTCCCAACCAGGTGCCCGGTCATATAGACGAACTTGACCCCCGGGAATTCCGCCTCCAAGGCGTTCATCTGGGAGAGATAGAGATTGATATTGGCTTCCGTCGTGTCGGCCTGGCCGCACCAGGACCACATGATCACGTTGCGGTCGCACCCCCCGGCCCGGTTCAGCAAGCTGCGGGTCGCCGTGGACCAGGCCGTATAGTTGGGACTGCCCAAATCACTGGCCCCGGCGATGCCGTAATCGTTGAGGAAGATCCCCGCGTTATAGCCGCTGGATGTTGAAGCATAGGTATAGGGCACACCGAGCCCGCTGCTCAACGCCGCCAACCCGGTCGGAAGCTGGCTGCCGTGGGAGGTATGTTGATAAGCGATCCGGAGATCAGCCTTGGCTTGGGTGATCCAGGCCTGGGGCACTGTCGCCAGGTCGGTATGGCGATGGTCGATGATGATCGCGGTCTGGGACCGCAGCGCGGGAGACACGGCCAGCAATCCCAAGACGACCATCAGAAAAGTGGCGGGACGGCGGGTTTTCATCGGCAAGTCTCCTGGTTAAACTTCATAGCTGCCGTCCTTTTAGTCATTTACCTGACTTTTCCTCATAAAGTG
>DFYJ01000150.1 GCA_002383325.1 Candidatus Aminicenantes bacterium UBA4085 | reverse complement strand
GCCTTCGACATGATCGAGAATCCATTTCAACTTTGTTGCGGAAAAATACGCATCCACCACCAGTCCGGTATTTTCACGGATGTAATCCGTCATTCCCGCGGCTGTGAGTTCATCGCAGATGAAAGCGGTCCTGCGGCACTGCCAGACAATGGCGTTATGGACGGGCTGGCCGGTCTTGCGGTCCCAGATGACCGATGTCTCGCGCTGGTTGGTGATGCCGATGGCGGCTACGGAGCCGGCCGGGAGATTGCGCAGAACCTCCTCGACGGTCTCGCGGACGCTGGTCCAGATCTCGCGCGGATCGTGCTCGACCCAGCCGGGGCGGGGAAAGTACTGGGGGAACTCCCGGTAGGAGGAGACGACGGGGCGTCCCTTGCGGTCGTAGGCGATGGCCCGGCTGCCGGTCGTCCCCTGGTCGACGGCCAGGACGTACTTCACCTTAGGCCCTCGGCTGAAGCCAGGCCAGGATGTCGTCGAAGACGCGCTCGCGCCCCCGGTCGATCGACAGGGCGTGGTGCATCTCGGGGTAGTTGATGACGGTCTTGTCGGCCAGGGCCAGCTTTTCGAAGAGCTTGTGCGAGGCTGTTTCGTCGACCAGTTGGTCCTGACCGGCCAGCAGGAAGAGGACGGGCACCGAGGCCGAGGCGGCCGCCCGGAAGGCCCTTCTCTGCCCCGAGAGGGTGTCCATCAGCATCTTCAGGCTGGACACGCGCAGCTCGTCGGGATTGGCCTCCATGACCGCGGCGTAAGCCTCGTCGCGGGTGCACATGGCCGAGGTGAACGGGACCGGGATGGTCTTGCGCTTGTTGAAGGGATACTGGTAGACCAGGGTCAGGTAGGAGGAGATCGGGAACTTCAACCCGTTCTTGAAGCAGGGCGAAATATGGATCTGCCCGGCGAAGGCCTCGGGGCGCGAGGCGGCCAGGTTGAAGACGGTCAGCCCGCCCAGGCTTTCGCCCAGCAGGTAGACCTTCTGGCCCGGGTGTTCGGAGGCGATGATCTCCCGAAGGCGCAAGATGTCCTCCTCCCAGACGGAGAAGGAGTCGACGTGGCCGCGCGGACGGTCGGGCGTGCGGCCGAAGCCGCGCAGCTCCAGGCCGTAGGAGGCCACCCCGCGGGCGGCCATGTACGAACCGAGAAAATCCCAGCGGGCCGTATGGGCGCCCAGACCGTGGACGAGCAGCAGGATCGCGCGCGGCGACGCGGCGTCCCAGGTGCGGTACAGGATGCCTTGGTTGTCGACGAGGTCGTTCATGGGGGGATTATAGAATAGAAAATAGGGGGACAGTATACGCAATTCCCTATTTTTTTAGGCCAACATCGGGGATGGGGCTCGGGGGCACTGTTCGCGGGAACGGGAAGATGCGCCGTGGCCGACCATCGTCACCAACGCAATCCTCGTCGGATCATTCTGGCGCACCATCCTTCGGACGGAGCCTGTCTAGTCCCCACTCTAGCGCGGCCGCATCAGTCCTCAAGGTATCGGCTTCGAGCTCCTTTCGCCTTCTCCCCCAGCTCGCTTAAGCGACGACGGAGCAGCGAGGCCCTCGTCGGGATGCCTCCTCGACGGTTCCTCCAGGGAGATTCGCCGTTGGCTGATGCCACGGATTGCCGTTTCGACCAAGGATATGGCGAAGATCCTCCTCCCGCTCCTCTCGATTCTTTTATCGGGGAGAAATGGGGAATTACGTATACTGTACCCCTATTTATTTCGGGAGTTATGAAGGGTGTCCCGCCATTGTGGCGGCGGCGATGACGGCCGCGCCGAGACCCGAACCGTCGTGGGTCAGGGCCGTCCGGACGCGGGCGGCCCGGACGCCAAGGATCTCGCGAAAGGCCGCGTCCATGTCCGCCGCGAAGCCGGGGTGTTTTTCGTAGACGCTGCCGTCGACGGCGATGGTGTGATCGCGATCCAGGCCCGGATCGATCCAAGCCGCGGCGGCGGCCAGGACGACGGCGGCGATGCGGGCCGCCCGGCGGGATACGATCCAGGCGATCTCCCGTAGGGCGGAGGCATCAAGGTCGGTTGCGTTCGAAACGTCCAGATCCTTCAGCATCGCTAGCACGCGCTCCGCCGCCGGAGTGGGGTCTTCCTTGACCGCGCAGACTTTCTCGCTCCCGAACCGCTCCCGCTCGGCGAAAATATCCGGCAGCCGACCGCCGAACATCAGCCTTTGGGCCGTCCGTTCGACGACGATCAAACGGACCAATTCTCCCAGGTACTTGCCCGAGACCATCTTCTCTTCCCACTGCGAACCGGGGTTCTCGCTCTCGGCATCGAGTCTTTCGTCAATGCGGTTCCGCGGCAACGCCTTGTCGAACCCTCCCGACTCCATATTGACGATCATCGAGGCACCCACATACGGTCCGAGGAGCTTTCGGATGCGCTCGACCCGTTCGCGGTAGCAGATATTGGTCCCGGTGCCCAGGATGCAGCCGACGTCGCAAGCCGGATCGAGGTATGCCCGGGCCATCTGGGTGCCCGTGGTGTCGTTGTCGAGGGAGACGACCCGGACGCCGCCGACTCCCTCGCGCTCGAGGGCCCGGTTGAGCAGGCCGACCACATCCTCGCCGACGACGCCCGCGGCCGACCAGCCCTTGGTCCAGACGATCAGCTCGCCGCGGTCAATCGAATGCTGACGGATAGGAAACGAGAAGGTGAATCCGAGCGGACGGGAGGCTCCACCGCCCAGCTCGGCCAGGAACATTTTAACGGAGCGGGCCAGGGCGCCGAAGAGCGTTTCGGCGCTTCCGTCCGCTTCCCGGGGCGTTAGGCTGAATTTCCGGGCTGTCGCCTCGGGCTCGCTCCCGTCGCCCTTGAGTGCGACCCGCAGGATGCGGTAGTTCGAGCCGCCCAGGTCCAGGGCCAGGAACTCGCCCTTTTCCCTCCCCGTCGGGTTGTCGACGTAGGCCGGCAGCATTTTGAGCGAGCTTGTCTCGCCCCGCAGGCCCGCGTCCATCTCGGATTGAAAGGCGGTAACGGTCCGTCGCATGGCCGCCGCGGGGTAGTCGAACAAGGCTTTCAGCTCGGGGCCTCCCGGATCGATCATGATGTCCGCCTTGAGTGGAGTTCCGTCCGGAAGATATCGCGGCGGCCCGCGGGAGTCAATCCACATAGATAGGGGGACACCCTACATATTAGAAGTCCCATAATAGAATGGAGTTGTTTTTCTTGGCTCTACCGCAATATCTCGGGAAATCTTCCGATTAGATACATCGCTTCTTTTCAGCATCGATTTAGTTTCAGGCTGACTGTGTCCGGACAATTATGGGAGTATTAGTAACTCCCGAATTCGCGTCCCCTTCACGCACGATGGGATCGGCTCGACCCGGCTCGGGCAACAGGGGCCTAGGGGGAAAGCGGTAATCAGGAACCAAATGCGCGAACCGAATAGATAGGGAGTTATGTATGGTGTCCCCCAATTGCGGTAGAATCACGCCATGATACGCCGCCGCCGCGACGCGCCGCCCGGCGGCTCCCCCATGCCCCGCCGCATCGACACTCAACCGATGAAGCGCCGCAGCTTCCTTGGCTGGAGCGCCGCCGTCGGCACCGGGGCCCTGACCCTCAAGCTCAAGGGCGCGCCCAGGCCTTCGCGCTCCGCATCCCCCCACCCGCCCCTCCAGGACGGCCCCGGCGTCACGATGGTCCGCACGGGCTGTCCCTCCCACAACTGCGGCGGCCGCTGCCTGCTCAAGGTCTTCGTCGAGAAGGGCCGCATCATCCGCATCGAGGGCGACGACCGCCCCACCGACGGGATCGAGGCGCCCCAGCTTCGCCCCTGCGTCCGAGGCCGCCTTTACCGGGGCCGCCAGGACCACCCCGGCCGCCTCCTCCATCCGCTCAAGCGGACCGGCCCCCGCGGCGGCGGATCCTTCGCCCCCATCTCCTGGGACGAGGCGCTCGACCTCATGGCCTCGCAGATGAAGCGGATCAAGGCGGCCTACGGCAGCGCCTCCATCTTCGTCCCCTACGGCACCGGAAGCTACAGCCAGATCAACGGCCGCCAGACGGCCCAGCGGCTGATGAACCTCTTCGGCGGCTCGCTCGGCTTTTACAACAACTATTCCTGGGCGGCCATGGCCGCCGCCACCCCCACCGTTTACGGCACGAACGTCACCGGGAACCAGCGCCAGGACTGGGTCAACACCCGCTATATCCTGATGTGGGGCTGGAATCCCTGCGAGATGCGCGACGGCACCAACTCCGAACATTTCCTGCGCCTGGCCAAGGACAAGGGCGCCCGCATCGTCTGCGTCGATCCGCGCATGACGCTCAGCGCCGTGGCCCTGGCCGACGAGTGGGTGCCCCTGCGTCCGGGGACTGACGCCGCCATGCTCTCGGCCATGGCTCACGTCATCATCTCCGAGGGCCTCCACGACAAGGAGTTCATCGCCAGCCACTGCCTCGGCTTCGACGCGAGCCGAATGCCGGCCGGGGCCGAGGGCGAGGAAAGCTATAAGGACTACATCCTCGGCGCCCGCGACGGCGTCGCCAAGACTCCGGCCTGGGCGGAGAGCCTCTGCGGCGTCCCGCGCGCCGTCATCGCCCGCCTGGCTCGCGAGTACGCTGCGGCGAAGCCGGCCATGCTCTACATGGGCTACGGTCCGCAGCGGCGGGCATTCGGGGAGCAGACCGTCCGGGCCGGATGCGTCCTGCCGGCTATCACGGGCAACGTCGGTGTTCCCGGCGGCTGGGCCGGCGGCCTCGGCCTTCAGGCCCCCGACGGCGGCCCGCTCTGGACGGTCTTCCCGACCGGCCCCAATCCGGTCAAGACCCAGATCCCGTCCTTCCTCTGGACCGAGGCGGTCGTCCGCGGGACGGAGATGTCCGCCGCCGACGGCCTGGTCGGCGCCGAACGGCTGCCCTCGAACATTAAGATGATCTACTCCGTCGCCTCCAACATCCTGGTCAACCAGCACGCCGACATCAATCAGACCGCAGCCATCCTGCGCGACGAGAAGCGCCTCGAGTTCATCGCCGTGCAGGACAACTTCCTGACCCCCTCGGCCCGCTTCGCCGACCTGGTCCTGCCGGCCTGCACGCAATTCGAGACCTGGGGTGTCGCCGACGGCTGGAAGTACGGCGAGGAAGTCCTGCTGATGCCCAAGATCGTGGACCCGCCAGGCGAAGCCCGGAGCGACTACCGCATCTGCGCCGATATCGCCGCCCGGCTGGGCTTGGGCGACGCCTACACCGAGGGGCGCGACGAGCGCGGCTGGACGGCCTGGGCCATCGACGAATTGAGGCGGGCGCGTTACCCGGGGCTTCCTTCTTTAGACGAGTTCGAAAAGTCCAACGCCGGCGTCTACGCCCTGCCGGTGACGAAGCCGGCCGTGGCTTTCGCCGACTTCCGGCGCGACCCGGTCAAGCATCCGCTCCCCACGCCCTCCGGATTCATCGAGATCTTCTCCAAACGCTTATTCGACATGAAACGACCGGCGGAGATCCCGGCCCTGCCCAAGTACATTCCCGAATGGGAAAGCCCGTTCGGCCCCGAGGCCGCCGCGGCGCCGCTCCAGGTCATCGGGCCGCACACCTTGGCCACCGTCCATTCCACGATGGACAACGTGGCCGGCCTGCAGGAAGCTTTTCCCCGCCGCCTGGCCATCAATTCCGTCGACGCCGAGGCCCGCGGCATCCGCGACGGCGACCGGGTCAAGGTCTTCAACGAGCGCGGCGCCGTCTATGTTCCCTGCCGCATCACCCGCCGCATCATGCCGGGCGTGGTGGCCCTGCCGCAGGGCGCGTGGTGGACGCCGGACGCCTCCGGGGTCGACACCCGCGGTTCGATCAACGTCCTGACCTCGGGCCGGGCCACGGCCCTGGCCTTCGCCAACGCCCAGCACACCGTCATGGCCCAGGTGGTCAAGACATGAACGCCCCGCCGCTCGTCCGCCAGTACGGGTTCTTCTTCGACTCCAGCCTCTGTTCGGGCTGCAAGGCCTGCCAGGGCGCCTGCAAGGACAAGAACGGGCTGCCGACCGGCGTCCTGTGGCGGCGGGTCATCGAGGTCGCCGGGGGCGGCTGGAAGAAGATGGGCGGCGTCTGGGTTCCGGACGTCTTCGCCTACTATCTGTCCTCGGCCTGCCACCACTGTGAGAATCCCCCCTGCGTCCCGGCCTGCACTTCGGGCCTGGTCGTCAAGCGCGACGACGGCGTCGTCCTCGTCGACGACCTGAGCTGCAACGGCTGCCGGGCCTGCGAGTACGCCTGCCCCTACGGAGCGATCCAATACGACGAGGCCCGCCACAAGGCCGGCAAGTGCGACTTCTGCCTGGACAAAATCGCGGCCGGCGAGCCGCCGTCCTGCGTGGCGGCCTGCCCGATGAGGGCTCTGGACTTCGGCGATATCGACGAATTACGGAGGAAGCACGGAGGGACGGCGGCGGTCTTCCCGCTGCCCGATCCCGCCGACGCCAAGCCGGCCTTGACCGTCAAGCCCCATCCCGCGGCGGCCCGGGCTAATAAAGACACGGCCGAAGTGGCCAACTGGGAAGAAATCTAGGTTTCTAACCGAGATCTTGAAACTGGGACGGCGCCGGTCAGAAATTCCAGTTGAGGATCGGCAGGACCCGGCGGCCGGAGGGATTGTCGCGGACGATGTTGACCAGGCCGATCTGCAGGCCCCTCAAGCTCCAGGCGTAGTTGACGATCCCGATGGTGACGCCCGTCTGCGTCCCCTTGATCCAGTTCACGGGCGCTACGGCCGCGCCGCGCAGCTCGCCGTCCTTGGGCACCAGCGTGAAGCCCGCGGCCGCTATGATGCCGTGAACTCTCTGGGCTCCGACCACCACTCCGGCGAAGGCCAGGCCGCGGATCTCGGTGGCTCCGGCGGCGAGGCCGGCGAAGGTGATTCCGCCCAGCTCTTCGCCCGCCCCGGCGCCGAGGCCCGCGATGTTCAGGCCGCGCAGGCTCCCGCCCGCGCCCAGCCCGACGCCGCCGATGTTGATCCCGGACATGTTCCCACCGGCCCCCGCGCCCAAACCGCCGATCGTGATGCCGGTGACGTTATCGGACGCGCCCAGGCCCAGGCCGCCGAGGCTGATGCCGCTGAGGCTTTCCCCCGCGCCGAGTCCGAAGCCGCCGATGTTGATCCCGACCATATCTCCGCCGGCCCCAATGCCTAAACCGCCGATGTTGATCCCGGCCACGTCGTCCCCGGCTCCGGCGCCGAGCCCGCCGATATTGATGCCGGCCAGCGATCCGCCCGCGCCGATGCCCAGGAGGCCGAAGGAAATACCGGTGATGCTCTTGACGCCCATGACGCCGAGCAGGCCCAGCTGGAGGCCTTGCAACCGGCCGCCGCCGGGGATGAGGCCGAGAGAGAGGCCCTGGATGAGGGATTCGTTCCCCTCCACGTCGCGCGGCTGCCACAGGGTGAAGTTCAGGCCGCGCACGCGCTCGACCCCGCTGTCGCGGAAGTTGAAGCGCAGCCCGGTGAAATTCTTGGAATTGCCGAAGCTCAAGCCCCAGGCGTGGGAGGGGATGTCGAGGCTCTGGGCGGAGGCGAATCCGGCCAGAAGGAGGATGGCGGCAACGGAGGCGGGCACTCGGCTGCGGGTCATGATCGATCTCCCATTCGAATGAGGCCGGCGCGATCCCGGCCGGGGGCGGATGCCACCCTTCTTATGGACGTAAATGACCGGGGAAAAGTTCCCCCGGTGTCCCTCATTATCGCAGGACGGCGATCTGGCGATACCGAAAGCAGGTCAGGAGACGATCGTTGACCATCCCGGTCCCCCAGCAGCGGATCGGAGGCTTGGCTGTCACGGCCCGGCTCAGACCGCCAGCTTTTTAATGCAGTCCAGGGCCAGATCGACGTCGGAGGGCTTGTTGTTGAGGAAGAAGCTGATCCGGATGCCGTTCAACCCGCCCTCGCCGACCAGGCGGGCCCGGATCTTGTTGGCCGCCAGGTGATCGCCGATCTCCTTCATGGTCTTGGTTTTCATCCGGAAGCCGGTCATGCAGGTCCGGTAAGCTTCCTCCTGCGGCGAGAGAAGCTCCACCCCGGGGATGGTCCTCAAACCGGCCACGAAGGCCTCGGACATGCCGTGGGCCCTTGTGAAGATGCGCGGGATCCCGATCTCCTGGACGAAGTCGCAGGCTTTGCCCATGGCGAAGAAGAGGGCCTCGTTCTGGGTCCCGTTCTCGAAGCGGCTCATGGTCGGATTGATCTCGGCGTAAGGCTTGCGGATGTCGAGATTGGTCAGGCCGCCGATCATCGGCCGGACGGCGTCCAAGAGTCCGGTGCGGATGTAGATGAAGCCCGTGCGCTTGGGCCCCATCAGCCACTTGTGCGAGCTGCAGACATAGAAATCGGCCCCGATGTCGGTGATGTCGAAAGGCGTGCAAACGGGCGCCTGGGCTCCATCCAGGCCGAACCAGATGCCCTTGTCATGGGCCAGCTTCCCGATCTCCTTGACCGGGAAGAGCTGTCCGGTGGTGCAGGTGACGTGGCTGAACATGATCAGCCGGGTGCGGGGCGTGATCAGCGAGGCGATGCGGTCCAGGTTGCCCAGGCCGCTCTGCCGGTCCGGCTCGAAGACCTTGATGACGACGCCGTCCCGCATGTGCCGGTGGAGAAAGGCCGAGTTGATGGCTCCATGCTCGTGGGTCGAAGTGATGACCTCGTCGCCCGGCTTGAGGGTCAGGCCGTTGATGATCATCCCGATGCCCTCGGTCGCCCCGCTGACAAGAGCCAATTCCTCGGGCTTGCAGGACGGGCCGAGCACCGCGGCGAGCTTGACCTTGACGGCCGCCCATTCCTTCGCGTCGAAGCCGGCCGAGGGGGACAGCTCTTCGACGCGCATCCACTCCGCCAGGCTGTTGAGGACGGGCAGGGGGCAGGCGCCCAAGCCGCCGAAATTGAGGAAGGTCCAGCCTTTTTCCAGGAGGAACTGGTCCCGGATGACGTCCCAGAAGTACTCGTCGCCCTGGCCGGCCGCATCGTGCAGCAAGCGGCCAAAATCGGCGGCCTTAAGGTCCCGGGTCATGGCCAGGCCGGCGGCCAGCGCGCCGGTGCCCTTCAGGAAATCCTTGCGCTTCATGATGGCTCCTCTATCGAATGACGGAAGGGACGTCCGGACGGCCCGACTATATTCTCGGCGCCAGGAGGAGTCAAGAATTGGACAATGAATTGGGGGACACCATACATAGGGTCTGCTGAAAAAGGCTCTAA
>DFYJ01000155.1 GCA_002383325.1 Candidatus Aminicenantes bacterium UBA4085 | reverse complement strand
GGAAGCCGCCGGCGAGACGGGACGCTTCCGCGCGGCCGTGGGCGAACAGGCCCGGGAGCTGGCCGGACGCCGGGATGCGTCCGCCGACGCGACAGCCCGGGCCGTGCTCGACGCCCACTTGGCCATCCTTCATGACCGGGGCCTCGCGGCCGAGGCTGAGCGGCACATCGCGGAAAGCCTGATGGACGCGGCTTCGGCCGTCCGGGCCGCGGGCCGCATGTTCCGGGACCGCCTCGGGAGCGGCCGCAGCCGCTACCTCCGCGAGAGGATGGCCGATATCGCCGACATCGCCTCCGGACTCGCCGCCCGGCTGGAAGGCGAGGCGGAGGGCCGGGCGCGCATCCGGCTGGCCGAGCCGGCTATCCTGGTCGCCGACGATCTCGCGCCATCCGAATTCCTGTCCCTCGACCCGCCGCTTCTGCTCGGGCTCGTCCTCGAGAGCGCCGGGCTGACTTCCCACACCCTCATCCTGGCCCGGGCCCGGGGCATTCCGGCGGCCGTGGGCTGCCCCGGCCTTTTGCGGCGGATCCGGACCGGCGAGGAGGTCATCCTGGACGGCAACCGCGGCCTGGTCGTCCCCTCCCCGGACGGAGCGGTGCGCCGCTATTTTGACCGGGAGGCCGAAGCCGAGTCCGCGGCCGCGGCGCGACGCACGGCCTGGGCCGGTCTCCCGGGCCGGACGGCGGACGGACGGCGCCTGGAGATCGCGGCCAACATCGGCCATCCCGACGAGATGGCGGGCGCCTGGGCCCAAGGGGCCGAGGGCGTGGGCCTGTTCCGGACGGAGATGATCCTCCTGGGCCGGACCGTCGAGCCCGGCGAGGAAGAGCAGTACGCGATCTATGCCCGAGCCGCCCGCGATGCGGGCGGACGGCCGGTGATCGTCAGGACCTTCGACATCGGAGGCGACAAGCCGCTCCCCTACCTGGACCTGCCGTCGGAGCGAAACCCCTTCCTCGGCTTTCGCGGCGTCCGGGTCTACGAGCGCTTCGCCGGCCTTATCCGGGCCCAGGTCAGGGCCCTGCTGAGGGCCGCCGCGCTCGGCCCGCTCAAGATCATGGTCCCGATGGTCGGCGCCCTGGACGAGATCGTTCGCTTCAAGTCCGTCGTCCGCGCCGCCGCCGGCGAGCTGGCCGCAGCCTCCGTGCCCCATCGGGCCGACGTGGAGATCGGCATGATGGTCGAAGTCCCCTCGGCCGCCTTCCTCATTGACCGCTTCGCCGCCGAGGTCGACTTCTTCAGCGTCGGCAGCAACGACCTGCTGCAGTACGCCTTCGCCGCCGACCGCGGCAACCCCGAGGTCCGTGCGCTCAACCGGCCGCTGGACCCGGCCTTCCTGCGCCTGCTCGATCTCATCGTCCGCTCGGCCAAGACCCGCGGGAAGTGGGTCGGCCTGTGCGGCGAGATGGCCGGGACGGCCCGCAGTCTGCCCCTCCTGGTCGGGCTGGGCTTCGACGAGCTGAGCATGTCGGCCCCGCTCATCCCGGGCCTCAAGGCCGGCCTGGCGCGCTTGCGGTCGGCGGACTGCCGGGCTCTTGTCGAGACGGCGCTGGCCGCGGCCCGCCCCGAGGACGTCGAGTCGGCCCTGGACGCGTTCGGCGAGGCGGAGTCCCCCGCCGGGCTGACCGAGCCGGGCTTGGTCCGCCTCGGCGACGACAGCCGGTCCAAGGACGAGGCCCTGCAGAGGCTGGCCGCCATGATGGAGGGCGCCGGGCGGATCGAACGGCGGGCCGACCTGGAAGAGGCGCTGCGGCGGCGCGAGGAGACCTTCTCCACGAGTATCGGCTTCGGTGTCGCCATCCCCCACGGCCAGACGCATGCCGTCCGCTTTCCGAGCCTGGCCGTCCTGCGCTTCGGCGCGCCTTTCCTCTGGAACGAGGACGACGAAGAACCGGTCGATCTGGCCGTCATGCTGGCCATCCCATCCGGACGGGCGGCCCAGGACCACCTGAAGCTCCTGGCCAAGCTCTCGCGCCGGCTGGTCCACGAGGAGTTCCGGGAGACGCTTCGCGAGGCCGCCGATCCGGAAGCGGTAGTCCGGCTGATCAGGGAAGCGATCGCTTCATGAGCCCGAGTCGGGCCCTGGGGCGGTCCCTGATCTTCCTCCTGGCTGCCTGGGCCTCCGTCTCCGCGGGGGCGGCCCAGGAAGCTCCCGATCCCCAAGTCGTGATGGACTTCTTCCGCGGCCTGCCCGCCTACCGGGTCCGGCTGGTTGAAAGTCCGCCCGAGAATTCCTTCGAGGCGGTCTTCAGGGTGGCCGGCGCGGATCATGGCCGCACCATCATCCTCCTGCACGGGATCAGCTCCACCTCGGCCGTCTATGCGGCCCTGGCCCGGGAACTGGCCGAGGATTTCCGCGTCATCCTGGTCGACCTTCCCGGTTACGGCGATTCCTTCACCGAAAGGCCGGTCTCCTACGATTACGAGCGCATGACGGCCCGCCTGCTGACGATTCTGCGGGCCTCCGACGCCCTGGACGGCGCCTTGCTGGTCGGCCACTCGACCGGCGGCGCGCTGGCTTGGCATCTCGATTTGGAGGATGCGTGCCGTCCGGCCGGGCTGGTGCTCATCGGCGCGGTCACGGTCCCGTTCAAGCTCTCGCCGGTCATCGATGTCGCTTTCTGGATGGCCGGCGGCTTCGTCACGACCGGCCCTATCTTCAATCTGATCGGCAACCCGATCCTTATGGACCTCATCTCCCGCGGCTCCTCGGCCGATATCACCCGGAAGCTGCCGGCGATCCGTGACGACGCCGAGCCCATGTTCACTACCCCCGCGCGGCTGCGAGTCAACCGCTTGTGGGCCCGCCAGATGCTGGCCGCCCCGGTCGTCGCCGCCTGGGAGCCGCGGCTGGCGGAGATCGACTCGCCGGCACTTCTCATTTGGGGTTCCAAGGATGGTGTTTTGCGGCCGGCGGTCATGTCCCGGGCCCTGGCAGCCATCCCCGGTGCGCGGGCCGAGATCGTCGAGGACGCCGGCCATTCCCCCCAGCGGTCCCATCCGGGCCGGGTGGCGGGCCTGATCAGGGATTTCGCCGCCGGCCTGCCGATTTCCGAGCGGCCCCGCGTCCTTCTCCCGGAGGCTGTTCCCGTCGACCCGTCCGCCCTGGGCGAGCCCCGGCCCGAGTCGCGGGGCCGTATGATCCATTTCACGCTGTCCCTGAACGGGGTCGCGGGAAGCTCATTCCTCGATTCCGCCATAGTCCGTTTGAAACGGGGTTACTATTCGACCGAGTATCCCAGCCAGTCGGGAAGCGCCGGCCTATTTCTGGAAGCCCGGGGATCGAAGGAGCACCCCTCGCTGACGACTGGAGGCCAGTTGGAGCTTGTCTGGGAGAAATGGGGCGGCGTGCGGGTCGAGGCCGGATGGGAGATTGCGGGATTAGGCCACCCTTCCCTGCTGAGGATCGGCTACGTCCCTTCCTACGCCCCCTGGCTCTGCGCCGGTGTGTCCTGGCGCGGGGTGGACTCCAAGCCGGCGCTCTTCATGACCCTCGAGCTCGAACCGAAGCTCTATCGCTGAGGGGCGGCGCCGGCCGCCGGCTTCGCTTAGCGGACCAGCTCTTTCTCGATCTCTTCCAGGCTCTGGCCCTTGGTCTCGGGCAGGCGGGCCCGGATGAAGAAGAAGCCTGCCGCGCAAATCAACCCGTAGAGCCCGAAGGTCCCGGCCGGGCCGAGGCCCTTGTTGAGCAGGGGGAAGGTGAAGGTCAGGACAAAGCAGGCCGCCCACAAGGCGGTCGTGGCCACGGCCGTGGCCGCGCCCCGGATGCGGTTGGGGAAGATCTCGCTGATGACCACCCAGACGACGGGCGCCAGCGACATGGCGTAGCAGGCGATGGCGGCCAGGACGAGCAGCAGCATCGGCAGGCCCTTGAGGCCGGCCGCATAGCCGATGCCCATGGCCGCGTAGATGAGAGCCAGGCCGGCCGCCCCGAAGAGCATCAGGGGCCGGCGGCCGCGCCGATCGACGATGCCCAGAGCCACGAAGGTGAAGGCCAGGTTGACCGAGCCGGTCCAGGCGATGTTGGCCAGGACGCTGGAGATGTCGTAACCGGCCGCCCGGAAGATCTCCTCGGCATAGTTGAAGATGACGTTGATGCCGCACCATTGCTGGAAGACGGCCAGGACCACACCCAGGACAAGCACCCGCCGCAGGCGCCGATCCAGCAGGGCCCGGAAGTCGACCTTCTCCGTCTCCCCGCCTAGAGTCGTCTCGATCTCGGCCAGGGCCGATCCGGCGTAGGTCTCCCCGCCCAGACGGGCCAGGACCCGGCGGGCCCGCTCCCGTTGTCCGTTCTTGGCCAGCCAGCGCGGGCTCTCGGGAACGCCCAGCATGCCGAAGAAGAAAAGCGCGGCCGGAATCGCCGTCAGGCCGAACATCCAGCGCCAGCCCGTCGTTCCGTACCAGGAGCTCCGGATGAAGGCGTCGCCGGCTCCCGCCGGCAGTCCCCGGACCAGCCACCAGTTGACGAACTGGGCCAACAGGATGCCGATGACGATGGTCAGCTGGTTGACCGCGACCAACCGGCCCCGAAGGCGGGCCGGGGCGATCTCCGCGATATAGAGGGGCGAAAGGTTGGAGGCCAGGCCGATGGCCGTGCCGCCCAGGATGCGCCAGAGGACGAAGACGGTGAAGGTCGGGGCCAGGGCGTTGCCGAGTGAGGTGACGACGAAGATCAGGGCCGAGAGGATCAGGAGCCGCCTGCGCCCGAGGCGGTCGCTGAGGAAGCCGGCGGCCATGGCCCCGACCAGGCAGCCGACCAGCGCACAGCTGTTGGCCCAACCCCGGGCCGCGGGGCTGGCCAGGGCGAAGAAGCGCTCGAAGAACGGCTTGGCCCCCCCGATGACCACCCAATCGTAGCCGAACAGGAGGCCGCCCATGGCGGCGGCCAGGGAGATGATCCAGATGAGCCCAAGGCGGAGGCGGACGGCCTCCTCGGGCGGCTTGGGGGATGCGGGAGCGGAAGGGCTCGGCATGAGGGCTCAACTTATCGACTTGCCGCCGGAAAGTCAACCGGGGCTTGCATTGGGGTCAAAAATGAGTAGAATTCGGCCATTAACAGCGGATGTCCGTTGGACAGCCCAATTTTTTAGGAGGTCCTATGAAGAAGAGCATTCTCTTGGCGTTGGTGGTTCTCCTGGCCGTACCGATGGCCTTTTCGTCCATCATCACGAACACGAACCAGAGCATCGGCTTCTACCGCATGCTGGCCCGTTTCGCCTCCCTGGAGACGGACGCGGTCTATTACAACCCGGCCGGCCTGACCAAGCTCGCGGACGGCTTCCACCTGGCGCTCAACAATCAGACCATCCGTCAGGACAAGACGATCATCAACGGCTTCACCTACCTCAATACGGACAAGTACGTCGGCGAAGTCCGCATCCCCTTCTTCCCCACGTTCTACGCCGTCTATAAGAAGGGCTCCCTGGCCGTGTCCTTCGGCTTCAACCCCATCGGCGGCGGCGGCTCGGCCGATTTCGCCGGCAGTCTGCCGTCCTTCGAGACGACCTACTCCACCCTGCCGCTGGTGCTCTCGGGCTACGGCATTCCCACGACCGATTACAGCACCGAAGCGGCGTTCAACGGCAGCTCGATCTACTACGGCCTCCAGTTCAACGTGTCCTACGCCATCAACGACATGTTCTCAGTGGCGGCCGGCCTGCGCTATGTCATGGCCTCGAATTCCTATGAAGGCTCGCTGCTGAACCTTCAGCTCAACCCGTATCTCCCGGCCCTGGGCTGGACCGGCAGTCCGCAATCGGCCACGCAGGTCTTCACGGCCCTGGGCACCTACGTCAATCCGGCTTTCATGGCCTACGTGCCCCTGCTGGCCGACAAGTACGTCGAGGCCAAGCAGAAGGGTTCCGGCATCACGCCCATCTTCAGCTTCATGGCCACCCCGATCGAGGGCCTGGTCCTGACGGTCCGCTATGAGTTCAACACCAAGCTCGAGCTGACCAACGAGACAACCAAGGACGACGTCGGGCTCTTCCCGGACGGCGAAAAGTTCCGGGCCGACATCCCGGCCACTCTGGCTTTCGGCGCCTCCTACGCCATCCTGCCCCAGCTGCGAGCCCACTTCTCCGTGAACACGGACTTCGACAAGAACGCCGACTGGGGCGGCCGCGAGGACTTCGTCAGCAAGAATACCCTGGAATGGGCGATCGGCCTCGAGTACGACCTGTTCGAAAGCCTGACCCTCTCGGCCGGGTACCTGACCAGCACCTATGGGGTCGAAGATGGTTTCCAGTCCGACATGGATTTCGCCCTGTCGGCCACGACCATCGGGGCCGGGGCCAAGTGGCGCCTCAGCGACAGCCTGTCCGTCGAGGGCGGCCTGATCAGCGTCAACTACAAGGACTATGACAAGCTGATCCCATACTACCTGGGCGCGTCCCCCCTGGGCTCTTTCCACGAGACCTACAAGCAGACGACCTTCGGCTTCGGCTTCGCGGTCAACTACAGCTTCCAATGACGGGACGGGCCTGACGGCCCGACGAACGGATTCTCCAAGGCTGGGCGGACTTCCGCCCGGCCTTTTTTTTCGGAGAGTTGAATTGCTGGCTGTGTCAGGGAATTAGACTGAAGGGGGGATACAAGGAGGGGACTCTGCCCAGCCAGCGCAGCAGATTTGGGGAGATTATACCCTATATATTTTATAAAGTCAATAAACTTGCCCGGAATTGGCCGCGGCGGCCAGCCGGAGGATGTTCTCGGCCGGCGTCCGGGGGGCGATGGAGCAGGCCGTGCTGAGGATGAACCCGCCCCCTGGCGCGGCCAGGGCCACCCGGCGCCGGACATCGGCCTCGATGAGCTCGCCGCTGCCGAAGAGCAGGGTGTGGACCGGATCGACATTGCCCTTGATGAACAGCCGGCCCCCGATCCGGGCCAGGGCATTCTTCAGGTCGACGTCGCCAAGCGGAGGCGGGTCGAGGCATTCCAGGCCGGAAATCCCCGTTCCAGCCAGCAGCTCCAGGCGGTCGCCGATGCGGCCGCAGGTATGGGTGTAGACGAAGACGCCTTCGGCCCGGACGGCTGCCGCGATCAACGCCTCAGGCGGGGCGACGAATTTCCGATAGTGCCGAGGCGACAGGAAGCCCGCCCCGGCATAAGGCGAAGAGATCTTGACCGCGTCCGCACCGGCCCGGGCCAGCCGGGCCGCCAGCCGCGCCACGCCCTCCCCCAGCCGCATCAGCACGGCCATGGACCGCTCGGGCTCCTCGACCAGGGCCAGGAAGCCCTCGGCGAAGCCGAAGAGATCGAGGAAGTAATCCAGCGGGGAGGTGACTTCGCCGTGGATCGAGAGCCGCCCGCCCTCCCCTTGGCGCAGGCGGCCGATGAGGCCGGTCAGGTTGCCCGGATCGAGAGCGAATCGCAAGCCTTGCGAGACCGGGATGTATTCCGGCTCCTCGGGCAGTCCGGCGGGGTCAAAATCGGCGATCGAAGGGCGCGGTATTTCCCGCGACGGCCGGTGCTGCGGCAGATCGTCCGGGGGGAAAAAGGTCTCCGAGCCGTCGGCCCAGCGGATCCGGGTTCCCTGCCCGTCCCGGATGATATCGACCGCCTTCCGGGACCAGTCCCGGAAATGGCCGTGCAGGCTGACCAGGATGCCGTCGAAGCTGTAGCGGGCCCGCAGGACGCGCAGGGTCTCCGCCAGGCAGTCTTCGTCCAGCCACAGCTCCTCGGGGCGGGCCCCGCTCTGCAGGAGCATGTGGCCGATGCTCATCTGGCACATCACCGGGACCCGGGCCGGGCGGCCGCCCGACATGGCCATCCGCATACGCTCGCGGGGCGTTTCGACCGCGGCAGTCTCCATGCCCGCCATTATCGTCCGGGCGGCGGTTGTTTTCAATCGGCCGCCGTCTTTCGCACCCGCCCGTTTTCATGTATGATTCCCGTCCGTTCGGGCCGACGGCACCGGAGCCGGCAGGGCCCGCAAGTCCCTACCATGCGCATGCCAGACGCCCTGCTCCGCTCGGTGGCCGCCCTTCTCCTGGCCGCCTGCGCCGGTCCCCGCCTCGCCGCTGCTGAGGAAGCCGCCAAGGGACGGAACACTGTCCTGGTCATCCCCATCGCCTACTACACACCCGAGACCAGCCTGGCCGGGGGGATCGGCGGGCTTCTGGCCTTCCGGCCGTCCGGGACGGCCATGACATCCCGCCCTTCGTCCATCTTGTTCAGCGCCGTCTACACCCTCAAGGAGCAGTTCACCCTCCAGGCCAAGCCCGAGATCTACCTCGACGGGGAAGCCTGGGTCGTGACCGGAAACCTGGAGTGGAGCCGCTTCCCGACCCGGTACTTTGGAATCGGCAACGATACGCCGGATGAAGCCGGCGAGACGATGACCCCGGTCCAGACCCTGGCCGAGATCCAGGTTCTGCGGCGGGTTCTCCCGGCCTGGAAGCTCTATGCCGGGGTCATGGGCGTCTACGAGAGCTATCGCTTCCGGACCTTCGAATCGGGCGGCCTCCTGGACTCGGGGAGCTGCCGCGGCTCCGAAGGCGGCGCCTTGGCCGGGCTCGGCCTGACGGCCATGACCGACAGCCGCGACAACGTCCTCGCTCCGAGGCGGGGACGCTTCTGGCAGGCTTCGGCCGTCTTCCACGGCGGGTTCCTGGGCGGGGACTTCCGCTACACCAAGCTCAAGGCCGACTTGAGATCCTACCTGCCGCTCTCCGCCCGGGCCGTCCTGGCCTTCCAGGGCAAGATCGAGACGGCCTCGGGGGATGTCCCCTTCATGGCCCTGCCCAGGCTGGGCGGCGACATCCTGATGCGCGGCTACCTGAAGGGCCGATACCGCGACCGCGTCTTCGCCGGCCTGCAGGCCGAGGCTCGCTTCCCCCTGTCCGGCATCTTCGGCGCGGCCGTCTTCGCCGGCCTGGGCCAGGTGGCCGGGAACCCATCCGGCCTGTCCCTGGCCGGCTTCAAGCCGTCGGCCGGAGGGGGGCTCAGAGTCCGTATCACCGGCGAGGGCAACACCCTGCGCCTCGACTATGCCTTCAGCCGCGGATCCACGGGTTTCTACCTGACCGTCAACGAGGCCTTCTGAGCCGTCGGCGTTGACAGTCCGCAAACGAATCTGGTAGCCTGGGCGGGTCCATGTTCTTCCCTATCGGCCTGCTGATCGGATTCATCGCCGCCATCCCTCTCGGCCCCATCAACGTCTTCGTCATCTCCCAGACGATGAAGCGGGATCATTTTCACGGCCTGCTGGGAGGCCTGACGGCTTGTCTCCTGGACACGCTTTACTGCCTGGGCGCCATCCTGGGCATGTCCCACATCACGGCCCTGATCAACCGCTGGGTCATCCTGCTCAAGGCGGCAGCGGCGCTCTTTCTGTTCGCCATCTCCGTCCGCCTCTTTCTCCAGTCCCGCAAGGCTCGGGAGCCGCGGACGGAGCGGCTGGAGATCAAGAAGACCCCCCGGCCGGCCCTGGCCGTCCTGGTCATGTACATCTCCAATCCGACCTTGCTGGCTTTCTGGCTCGGCACGGCCGGCATGGTCACCAGCCACTACTGGGTGACCAACGACGGCCTGACCCCCTACCTGTTCGCCCTGGCCTGCGGCCTGGGCGGCGGGCTGTGGTACTTCATCCTGACCCGCTATGTGTCCAAGTACCACCATATGTTCTCGCCGCGGACCTTCCGCCGCTTCTTCGTCGGGATGGCCCTCATCCTGTCCGCCTTCGGCGTCTACACTTTCGCCTCGATCTTCGTCGACCTGAAGCTTCACTTCTGATCCGGCCATGCCCCGCCCCAGAATTCACCTGCTCTGCAACGCCCACATCGACCCGGTCTGGCTGTGGGAGTGGCCGGAGGGCGCCGGCGAGGCCATGTCCACCTTCCGGGTGGCGGCCGATTTCTGCGAGANNAGAGCCGCCCCGGCTTCGTCTTCTGCCACAACGAAGCTCTTCTCTACCAATGGGTCGAGGAGCACGAGCCGGCCCTCTTCGCCCGCATCCGGCGCCTTGTCCGGGCCGGCCGCTGGTCGATTCTGGGGGGCTGGTTCCTGCAGCCGGACTGCAATCTCCCCAGCGGCGAGTCCTTCGTCCGGCAAGCCCTGCTGGGCAAGCTCTACTTCCGCGAGCGCTTCGGAGTGAAGGTCCCGGTGGCCGCCAACCTGGATCCCTTCGGCCACACCCGGGGGCTGGTCCAGATCCTGGCCCGCAGCGGCACCCGGGCCTACCTGTTCTGCCGCCCCGACCGGGGCTTCGCCGTCTTGCCCGGCGAGGACTTCGTCTGGGTCGGCCACGACGGCTCCGAGGTCCTGGCTTGCCGAGTCGAGAACCACTACAACTCCAAGGGCGGCGGGGCGAGGGAGAAGATCGAGAAAAGCATTGCCGCCCGGGCCGGCCGGCCGTCGAGCCTGCTGTTATGGGGCATCGGGGACCACGGCGGCGGCGCCTCGGCCCGCGACCTGGAGGCCATCGAGGCGCTGAAGCGGGAGCGGGCCGGAGAGATCGAGATCCTCCATTCTACGGCCGATGCCTATTTCGCGGAGATGGAGGGCCGGAGAAAGAGCCTGCCCCGCCATGCCGCGGGCATCAACCCCTGGGCAGTCGGCTGCTACACCACCATGGCCCGGGTCAAGCAGGCTCACCGGAGGCTGGAGAACGAATTCTTCGCGGCCGAGAAGATGGCTTCGGCCGCTTCGTTCCAGGGCCTGATGCGCTACCCCCGCCGCGAGATGGCCGAGGCCCAGCGCGACCTGGCCTTCGCCGAGTTCCACGACATTCTGCCCGGGTCGTCCGTGCCGGAGGCCGAGGAGGGATCGCTGAGGCTCCTGGGGCACGGCCTGGAGATCGTCTCCCGGGTTAGGGCCGGAGCCTTCTTCGCCCTGACAGGCGGGGAAGCCCGGGCGGCCGACGGCGAGATCCCGGTCTTCGTCTACAATCCGCACCCCTATCGCCTGCGGACCTTGGTCGCATACGAATTCCAAGCTCACGAGCCCAACTACGGCGACGGGTGGATGCGGCCCGTGCTGAAGAGGGACGGCAAGCCCGTCCCCTGCCAGGCCGAGAAAGAGGCCTCCAACCTGCGTCTGGAATGGCGCAAGCGGATCGTCTTCCCGGCCGATCTCGCGCCGTCCGGTCTGACCCGGTTCGACGTCCGGCTGGTCAAAGCCGGGGCCCGGCCCAAGCCGAAGTTCGTTGCCCGCGGAGGGGCTTTCCGCTTTAAGACCCGCGTCCTGGACGCGGCCGTGGACGAGCGGACAGGCCTGTTGCGGCATTTCCGGGTCCGGGGCGTCGACATCCTGCGGCCCGGCGCGCTGGAGCCGATCGTAATGGCCGACGACGCCGATCCCTGGGGCATGCGGGTCGTGCGCTTCCGGAAGATGGTCGGCCGCTTCCGGGCCGCCTCACCCGGGATCTGCGCCGCAACGGCCGGGGTCGAAGCCCGGCGCCTGGCCCCCGTCCGGGTCATCGAGGACGGCGCCGTCCGGACGGTCATCGAATCCATCCTGGCCTACGGATCCTCTCGGGTCATCCTCCGCCTCAAGCTGCCCAAGGCCGGGACCGAAGTCGAGGTCGAGGTCCGAGTCCTGTGGAACGAAAAGGACCGCCTGCTCAAGCTCCGTCTGCCGACGACCCTGAGGGACGGCGCCTATTGGGGTCAAGTCGCCTACGGGCGGGACCGCCTGCCCGGGAACGGCGACGAGGCGGTCGCCCAGAAGTGGACCGCCGTCGTGTCCGCCCGGCGCCGCCTGGCTCTGACTTGCGTCAATGAGGCCACCTACGGTTCGGACTTCGCCGACGGAGAGATGAGGTTGAGTTTGCTGCGCTCGCCGGCCCATGCGGCTGATCCGGCGCCGGGATCGCCCCTGCTCCATCAGGACCGCTTCATCCCCCGTATCGACCAGGGCGAGCGCGTCTTCCGCTTCTGGCTGGAGGCCGGGCCGGCCGATCGGCTGATGCGGGAGATCGACCGCAAAGCCCTGGTCCGCAACGAAGCGCCCTATGCCCTGTCCTGGTTCCCGCCGGGGCCGGGCCGCCGCTCGAGGACGTTCGCCATCCTTGACGACGAAGCCGTGCTGATCACGGCCCTCAAGCCGTCGGAGAAGGGCGGCCGGCTCGTTATCCGGCTTTTCGAGCCGACCGGAACGAAGAGGACGACGACCCTGCGGCTCCCCTTCGCCGGAGCCCGCCGTCGGCTGGTCCTGAAGCCGTTCGAGATCAAGACTCTGCTGTTCGACCCGCGGAGCCGGTTCTTCACCGAATGCGACCTGCTGGAGGATCCGATCGGGGGAAAAGCGAAGCAAGTGCCATGAAGCCGGTGACACTCGTGCTGGCCGGGATCGGAGGCATGGGCGAGGTTTATGTCGAGGAGCTTCTGAAGCATGAGACGGAGGGGCGGTTCCGCCTCGAGGGCCTGGTCGATCCGGAGCCCCAAAGATGCCGCCGGCTGGGGGAGCTGACGCAGAGCGGGCGGCCCGTCTTCGCTCGGCTGGAGGAGTTCTACAGGTCCGGGCGGAAGGCCGACCTGGCGGTCATCTCTTCGCCCCACCAGTTCCATGCCCAACAGACCATCCTGGCTCTCGAGGGCGGCAGCTTCGTCCTGTGCGAAAAGCCGGCGGCCGGGGCCATCCGCGAGGCCCGGGCCATGGCCGAGGCGGAGCGCCGGACCGGGCGTTGGGCGGCCATTGCCTATCAATGGTCGTTCTCCGAAGCCGTGCAGTCGGCCAAGGCGGACATCCTGGCCGGCGTCTATGGGCGCCCGGTGCGGGCCCGCTGCCTTTACACCTGGCCGCGGGATCGGGCCTACTACGGGCGCAACGGATGGGCCGGCCGCATCCGCCTGGAGGGAGGGGCCTGGGTCCTGGACGGTCCGGCCAACAACGCCTTCGCCCACGACCTGCACAACATGCTCTACCTGCTGGGCCGGGAGGTACGGGCCGCGGCCGTTCCGGTCCGAATCCGGGCCGAGCTTTACCGGGCCAATCCGATTGAAAATCACGACACGGCCGCCGCCTGCCTGGACCTCGAGGACGGGACGCCGGTGATGTTCTGGTTCTCCCACGCCGCCCGGCTCGACCGAGGGCCGCGGCTGCGTATGGAGTTCGAGAAGGGCGTTCTGGCGGCCGATTGCCGGGGCGGAGGCCTGCGGGGCGAGGCGGCCGGCGGCGGAATCCGCGAATACGGGGACCCGGACAAGACACCGATGAAGAAGCTCTGGGACGCGATCGCGGCGGTTGCGGAAGGGACCATCCCGGTCTGCTGCGCGGGGGCCGCTTCCGCCCAGACGCTGGCGATCAATGGAATGCAGACCGGATCGGACGGTATCGCGGACTTCCCCGAGGGCCTGAAGCGCGTCGAGCCTTGCGGAAGCACAACCCGGGTTTGGATCGACGGCCTGGACGAGGCCTTGGAAGGGGGCTTCGAGGCGGGCAAGCTTCCGTCTGAGATGGGCCGGTATGACTGGGCCCGTCAAGGACGGACGGTCGACCTGACGGATTTCGAATCGTCCGAGTGAATCCGTGGGCGAACCAGCTTCCAGCGGCGCAGCTCCCGAGCTGCTGGAGATCCGCAAGGTCGTTTACCCGGGGCGGAGCCTGGGCACGCTGGACGGCAAGGCCTGCTTCACGGACGAAGGTCTCCCGGGGGAGATCGTCGAGATCGAGAGGCTCAAGGACAAGCCCGGCCTGATCGAGGCCCGGACCCTCGGAGTCCGGTCCCGCAGCCACGAGCGGGTCGAGCCGCGCTGCGCTCATTACCAGGCTTGCTCCCCCTATCAGATAGCCGCCTACCCGCACCAGCTGGCTATCAAGGCCGGGCAGCTGCGGGAGATGCTGGGCGGGCTGACGGGAGTCGAGGCAGGATCGATAGGGATCGAGCCTTCGCCGAGGATCTGGGAGTACCGCAACAAGGTCCGCTTCCGAGTCCTCTGGACGGCGTCGGGGGCGGGACCGGGATACAACGTGCCCGGAAGCCGCGACCGGCTCTTGCCGGGGGGCGGTTGTTGGCTGCTGCCGGCGTCCATGAGGGAGATCGCGGATAAGGCCCTGGCGGCGGCTGCGCCGCTGCGCGGCAGCCTGGAAGAGATCGAGATCCGGACTTCGGGAGCGACGGGCACGATGCTCGTCGTCCTGCACGGGAAGAAGGCGCCCCGGCCTCGAGACGCCAATCCCCTGCTGGAGGCTTTGATCGGCGACGGGCGAATCGACGGCATCATCCATTGGGCGGCGCGTGGTGGAGCGGTCGAAGAGCGCGTTCTATGGGGGTTTAGGCACCTTGATGAGATCTTCGGGGAAGCCGCCGTGCGCATCGGCCCCGGCTCGTTCTTCCAGGTCAATGCCTCCATCGTGCCCGCCGTCCTGGCCTCGATGAGGGCGGCGCTGGAGGCGGCCGGGGTGCGGACGCTGGCCGATCTCTACTGCGGCGTCGGGGCCTTCGGGCTGGCCCTCCGGCCCCCGATCGAGACCCTCTACGCGGTCGAATCGGAGCCGGAGTCGGTCGCCCTGCTCCAGGCCAACATCGCCAAGGCCGGGGCGGCGGGAGTGACCATCTGCGACGGGACGGCCGAGGAATGGATGGACTGGGTGCTGGACCGGCGCGTCGACGCGGTCATCGTCGATCCGCCGCGCAAGGGGCTGGACACGGTCATCACCGAGGGGCTGACCGGCCGGCCCGTTCCCCTTCTCATCTACCTGTCATGCAATCCGTCCACGCTGGCCAGGGACTTGACCCGCCTGTCGGACGCCTACAAAATCGATTCTCTGCAAGGCTTCGATTTTTTCCCCCACACCCCCCACATCGAAACCCTAGCCATCCTCAAAGGAAAACGATAGGGGTCAGGTCTTAAGATTCAAGTTATCTCGTGCCGTTTTTGTTTTAACGGACAATTATTTGTTCAAACTAAGAGATAACTTGAATCTTAAGACCTGACCCCTTCTTCCCGGCCAGTTGGCCGCAGGCGGCCTGGATATCGCCTCCCTTGGACTGGCGCAAGGTGGCGGCCACGCCCGCCTCGCGCAGGCGCCCCAGAAAGCTCCGACACGTCGCCCCGTCGGGAGCCGCGAACGGAAGGCCCCGCACGGGGCTGAACGGGATCAGATTGACCTTGGCCCTCAGCCGGCGCGCGATCCGGGCCAGCCGGACCGCGTCCTCGCCCGTGTCGTTGAAGCCGCGAATCAGGACGTACTCGAAGGTGATCATGCGGCCGCCGGCCGTCAGGTAGCGGCGGCAGGCCGACAGAACCTCGGCCAGCGGGTATTTCCGATTGACCGGCATCAGCCGGCCGCGCTTTTCGTCGTCGGCCGCATGCAACGAGATCGACAGGTTGACCTGCAAGCCCAGATCGGCCAGTCGGTCGATGCCCGGCACGATCCCGCTCGTCGAGACGGTCATCCGCCGTGCCGCCAGGCCCATGCCTTCCGGCGCGTTCAGGATGCGGATGGCCTTGACCAGGCCGTCCAGGTTGTCGAGCGGCTCGCCCATGCCCATGAAGACGAGATTGGTCGGGGCCGCCTCGAAATCGTCCCGCAGTGACAGGACCTGGCCGACGATCTCGCCCGGCCGGAGGTCGCGCTTGAACCCGCCCAAACCGCTGGCGCAAAAGGCGCATCCATACTTGCAGCCGACTTGGGTCGAAGCGCAGATCGTGCGCCGCTCCCCCGAAGGGATGAGCACGGTCTCGACGAACTCGCCGTCATCCAAGCGGAAGAGCGTCTTTCTGGTCCCGTCCGGCGATTCCAGGATATCGACGGGATCCATGGAGCCGAAGGCGAAGTGCTCCTCCATCCGCTCCCGCAGCTCCCGTGGGAAGTCGCTGAACTGGCCGAACCGGGTGGCGCCCTTGCGGTAGATCCAGGCGAAGGCCTGTCCGGCCCGATAGACGGGCTCCCCCATCGCCTGCAGCTCCGCCTTGAGCTCTTCGAGCGTCAGATCGCGGATGTCGGCCACGCCCGTCTCCTCGGCCTCAGCGGATGTTGACCATCACCCACAGCAGCAGGATGATGACTCCGACCATGAGCCAGCTGCCGCCGAACCCGATCACATCCATCCGGGTCGGCTTCAGGATCTCCCAGGAGGATTTCGGCCGGACCTTGAGCCGGGCGATCCGCTCGGGTTCGTTGGCCGCCGCCTCGACCGCCAGCGCATCCGCCTCCGGCGTCGGCTGGACCGGGGTGTGGATCTTGCCGAAGAAGCGGTCCAAAACTTTCTTCGGGACCGGCTTGGTCACCAGGCTGATGAGAAACAGCAGGAGGAACGGGAACAGGGCGTCGAAGCCGAAGCGGGCCGCCGAGAGCTGGGCCTTGGTCCAGCCGCGGAAGTCGATCCCCAGCCAGCTCATCACCCAGATCTCGGCGTTGAAGCGCCCGATGCCGATTTTGGGCGAGGCCGGATCGGCCGGATCGCGCCGGGCCACCTTCTCGAAGAAGACGGCGGCCGGCTCGATGACGTGGGGCTTGCGGATGGATTGCCCGACCTTGTCGGCCCGGCCGGAAGCCACGTCCTCGGACAGTGCCCCCGTGGTAATGATCACGGCCTGAGGCCGGGTCTCGGTCAGGAAGGCCGGGTTGGTCCTAGCCCAGGTCCAGGACTGGAAGACGTTGGGCACCACGGCATAGATGGCCAGACAGACGAAGACCTGAGCGATGACCGCCGGCTTGGTCAGCCTCCTCCAGATGAAGCCCAGCCAGATCGAAGCGCCGAAGATGGCCGGCAGGGAGATGAAGTACTGGAACAGGTACAGGATGTTGTCGATGAACATAGCCGTCCCCACTCCCCCGATCAAGGACAGGGCCAGGACGATCTTGCCTACGGACATGTAATGCCGCTCGCTCTGGCGCGGCAGGATGGGCTGGTAGATGTTGTGCAGGAAGAGGGCCGAGTAGGAGACGGCGTTGGCGCTCAGGGTCGACATATTGGCGGCCAGGATGCCGACCATCATCAGCCCGATGGCGCTGGGGAAGAGCAACTCCCGGGTCATTAGTCCCCAGATCAGGTCGGGGTCGTGCAGACGGCCGCCGAAGAGGGCCACCGCCAGCAGGCCGGCCAAAGCCCAGAAGATCATCAGGAAGCGCTTGAAGAACATGCCCATGATCATGCCGAAGCGGGCCGAGTTCTCGGTCTTGGCCGAGCCGGCCGTCTGCATGCCGGGGGCTGAGGCGATGATCGAGACGAGATTGGCCAGGATCATGGCCAGGATGGTGTACCAGGCGTACTCCGAGGTGGTCACCGAGCCGAACAGGTTGAACATGAAGTCCGGGACCTTGGCGTGCAGGCCGGCGAATCCGCCCACGCGCGACAGCCCCAGCGGGATCAGCATCAGGGAGAAGACGACGATTAGGAAGCCTTGGACGATGTCGGTCATGGCCGCGGCGATGAATCCGCCCATCACGGTGTAGGCGCTGACCACGACCGCGAAGATGATGTAGATGAGGCGCGGGTCGGTATGGGAGATGAAGGACTTCAGCTCGCCCTTGGTGTTGCGGTCGTTGAGCTCCTGGTAGCGGGCCGCCTGCTCGTCGGTCAAGCCGGAGCCGAGCTGCTTGCGGAGGTCCTGGAACTCGCGAAACTGGGCCACGCTCTCCCGCTCGGCCAGGCTGTACTCGGCTTCGGGCTTGGGCGTCAGGGCCTGGGTCGTCTTACCGGCGACCATATAGCTGACCCCGCCGCCGATGAAGGCCATCACCAATGTGAAGACGGCGAAGGCGGCGGCCAGGAGCTTGCTCTGGAACCGCTCGGCGTAGAAGTCGCCCAGGGTCGTCAATCGGGAGCGCCGTAGAAAGGCGGTTGAAAACCAATAGAAAGGCGTCAGGAACAGGACCAGGTACTGGATCCACATGCCTCCGATGCCGGTCCGGTAGATCTCCCGGGTCAGGGCTACGGCCTGGTCGGCGTTGGTCGAAGCGCCGAAGTTGAGGAAGAACTGGGTGAACTTGCCCAGCTTGCGGCCGGCCAGGTAGAAGTCGTCGCGGGTCTTGTTGCGCCGCTGGGCCCAGCGGCCCATGGCCAGCATAGCCAGCAGGTAGATGACGATGATGGCGAAGTCCAGCCAGTGGAGGCCGAAGATGGTCATGGGGGCATTAGACTAAATCGTCCCATCCATGTCAAAAGATGATAGAATCGATCCTCCATGAATGGCCTCTTCGAGTCGCTCCAGCAGCTTCCGGCCGCGGGCGAGGTCCTGTCGATCGCCGCCGCCTTCTTCTGGGCCGCCGCCCTGGTCCTCTTCCGCGTCGTCGGCCGCGATGTCCATCCGCTGGCCCTCAACTTGTTCAAGAACGCCTTGGGCGTCGCCCTGCTCGTCCCGACCATGGTTCTGCTCGGTCGGTCCCTCCTGCCCGCCCTGCCCTTCCGTGTCTACGCCGTGTTCCTGGCCAGCGGGATCATCGGCATCGCTGTCGCCGACACGCTCGTCTTGGCTTCCCTCAACAAGCTCGGGGCGGAGTTGCTGGCCATTGTCGACTGCGCCTACAGCCCCTTCATCATCGGCTTGTCATTCCTCTTCCTGGACGAAAGGATGAACCTCCTCCAATTGGTCGGGGTGGCCCTGATCGTGCTGGCCGTACTCCTCATCAGCGGCCGCAAGAGCGATGCCAAGATCCCGCGCCGCGATCTTGTCCAGGGCATTCTGTTGGGGGTCGCCAGCGTCTTCCTGATGGCGGCCGGCATCGTCATGGTCAAGCCGCTCCTTGTTCAGACCTCGGTCCTCTGGGGAACGACGATCCGCCTGGTCGGCGGCGGAGCGGCTGTGGCCATCCTGCTCCTCTTCCACCCCCGCCGGCGCGAGTTCATGCGCCCGCTAGGCTCGGCCAAGACTCTGGCCCTGCTGGTACCGGGCTCGTTCTTCGCGACTTACCTGTCGAACGGATTCTGGTTGGCCGGAATGCGCCTGACGACAGCCTCCGTGGCCGGATCCCTCAACCAACTCAGCACGATCTTCATTTTCGTATTGGCAGCCCTCTTCCTCAAAGAGAAGCCGACGGGCCGCAAGGTTCTAGCCGTAGCCCTGGCCTTCACCGGAGCCCTCATGATCTCGGTGTTGTGAAGCCGGGGTCAGGTCTTAAGATTCAAGATTCGCGCTCCCTCGCGGCCGGAAGGCTCCTCTTGTTGACAGAAACGCTGGCAGGCAGACAACGCCTGTTGACAGAAATCTTGAATCTTAAGACCTGACCCCTATTTGAGGCGGGAGACCGTGTCCACGGCGCTGGCGGCGTCGGGCGCGTAGCCGTCGGCCCCGATCTGATTGGCGTAATCCTGGGTCAGGGGCGCCCCGCCCACCACGACGGGCGTGCTCAGGCCGGCGTCCTTGACGGCCTGCAGAACTCCCTTCATCTGGACCATGGTCGTGGTCAGCAGGGCCGAGAGGGCGATCACGTCGGCCTTGTGCTCCCGGGCCGCGGCTACGAACTTCTCGGCCGCCACGTCCGCCCCCAGATCGACGATCTTGTAGCCCGCGCCCTTGAGCATCATGGCCACCAGGTTCTTGCCGATGTCGTGCAGGTCGCCTTTGACGGTGCCGATGACGACCAGCCCTTTGGGCTCGACCTTCTCCGCGATCAGCAGGGGCTCCAGCTTGGTCAGTCCGGCGTTCATGGCCCGGGCCGCGACCAGGACCTCGGGGATGAAGACCTCATTGGCCTTGAACAGGACGCCCAGCCGCTCCATGCCGACGATCAGCCCCTCGTTGAGGATCTGGCGGGCTGACATCCCGGCCGCCACGGCCTGGTCCACCAGGGCTTCGACTTCGGCCTTGCGGCCCGCCATCAGGGCGTCTTGCATCTTGTCCAGCATCGCTTGGCTCCTTGTCGCTTCTCGTGAGTCCGGGGTCTTATATACCACAGACCCCCGGCGGCGAAAAGCCCGCCGGGAGCCCCTCCCCGCTCCGGTCTACTTCTTCTCCGCCCCCTTGTAAAGGGCGTTGACGTCGCGCTTGCCCCGCTCCAGGTAGGGCACGCCCTCGTCCATCCAAGCCGGCCGCGGCTTGCCCAGCAGATAGTGGTCGAAGAATTCGTCCTGGAAGACCGTCCAATACTTCTGGTTCTCCCGCTCGCGCAGGCCGTGCTTCTCGCCGTTGAAGTTGAACATGTAGGCTTCCTTGCCCAGCCGCCGCAGAGCGGTGAAAAACTCGATGCCCTGGTACCACGGCACCGCGTCATCCTCGTCGTTATGAATCGAGAGGTAAGGCGTCTGGACCCGCTCGGCCCAGAAGACCGGCGAGTTCTCCAGGTACTGGAGGACCCGTGTGAAGAGCGGCGCCCCGATCCGGCTCTGGGTCTTCTCGTACTGGAACTCGCGGACCATGCCCGAGCCCCAGCGGATGCCGCCGTAAGCGCTGGTCATGTTGGAGACCGAGGCGCCGGCCTGCACGGCGGCGAAGATGTTGGTCTGGGTGATGAGATAAGTGATCTGATAGCCGCCCCAGCTGTGGCCCTGGATGCCGATTCGGGCCGGATCGATGAAGCCCATGTCGGTCATTTTCTGGACCGCCGGCAGAACGCACTTCAGGGCGCTCGATCCGGGATAGCCGGTCTCGTAGACGATGTCGGGCATCAGGACGACATAGCCGTTGCTGACGTAGCGGGCGAAGTTGATGCTGGTGCCGGGGGACGGCGCATAGTAACGGTGCAGGCCGTCAGCCAGCTTCTCGTAGATGTAGACCATCAACGGGTACTTCTTGGCCGGGTCGAAGCCTTCCGGCTTGTAGAGGGCGGCATCCAGGACCTTGCCGTCGGCATTGCGGTACCGGATGAGCTCGGCCGTGCCCCAGAAAAACCCTTCCTGCTGGGGATTGGCTCGGCTGACCTTGCGGGCGCCGGCCAGGTCGGAGCCGCCGGCCCACAGGTCCGGGAATTCGGCGAAGGTCTGTTTGGTGAAGGCGTAGACATGGGCGCTCTTGGCCTTGATCAGCCCGCCCAGCAGCTTGTCCTCCATGACGACCCGGACCGGCTCGGCGTCCGCGGCCAGGTTCATCCGATAGTATCCGGAGGCCTTGGTCCTGTCGTTGGTGGTCATCACCAGGAACGGCGCGTTGGACGGAACGGTCCGCTCGTCGCGGTCGAGCCGCAGGTAGCGGAAGACAAGCCCATCGCGCCGGCCGGCGCCCTGGGTGGCGCATCGGGCCCCGCTGCCGTCAGGCCTGACCTCCCAGATGTCGTACTGGTCGTAAAGGAGGACGGCCTTGTCCCCTTCCGTCAGGCCGGCCGTTCCGTAGGGGCCCGGATCGCTGGGCGAGTCCGCCTCCTCGTTGAAGAAGTTCACCCCGAGCTTGGCCGTCAGATTGAAAGTCCTGCCGTCCAGAAGACGATAGGAATACCAATTTCGGTCGTCGGGACGATAGTAGATGACGTATTGCCCGCCCGGAGAGAGCTGGGCCGATCCGGGGAACTTTTCCAGAACCTTCTTGCGCGATCCGTCGGCTAGGGCGACCAAGTAGACGTCGGCGTAGCCCTGGTCCCAGGAGACGAGTTGCTGGTAGGGCTTGTCGTTTTGGCCGACCACCGTCTTGGCATCGTCGCCGATCGAGACGTTGGGCAAGTCGGGCCCGCCCAGGACGACCAGCTTCCCGTCCTTGACGTGGAAGATGGCCATATAGCTCCGCTTCTTCTCCTGTTCGGCGTTGATCTTCTGCATCGGCTGCAGAGACAGATCCTTCCAGCTCCAGAGGTCCACTTTGACCGGCTCCGGCGCGTCCTCGGGTTCGGCCTTGGGCGCGGCAGCGTAGCCGAAGAAGAGCCGCGCCCCATCCTTGGAGAACTGCAGGCGTCCGATCTCGCTCACCGCCTGGCCCTGGGGCAGCCCCTTGGCCGCCGGGACGGCTTCGACGGCCGCGGCCTGCCCTTCGGCCCAAGTATAGAGCTTATAGGCCGGGGCCTCGCTCTTGTATTCGTCGCGATCGCTGAGGAAGGCCAACCGGCCGCCCTTGTCGTCGAAGGTCGGTGTCTTGTAGTGGCCCTGGCCCTTGAGCAGCGCGAGAGTGGAGCCGTCGGCCGCCTTCCAGGAGAAGAGGCCGTCGTCCTCGGGCTTTTTGGACGAGACGGCGTAGGTCAGCCAAGTGCCCGGCTTGTTCCAAACGTACTCGGCCACTTCAGCCACGGTCACCGTCTTGCCGGTGGCCAGGTCGCGGATGATCAAGTCGCTGCCCGGGTCCTTCTTTTTCTCCTTGGGCTTCTTGGCATCCCCCTCCGTCTTGGCTTCGGCCGGCTTGGCCTCTTCCTTCTTGGCCGGGTCGGCGGCTGGCTTATCGTCCTTCTTGAGAGGCGGCTCGAGCAGATAGGCGACGAAGGCGCCTCCGTCCTCGGCGACCTTGAAGCTCTTGACCCGCTCCACGGCGGCCACTTCGCCCGTGGCCAGGCTCATGATGCCCAGGCCGTTCTTGGGCTGCTCCTCGGGCTTCTTCTTGTCCTTCTTGGCCTTATCCACATCGGCTTTTAGAGGAAGGATGGAGAAGACGAGATACTTGCCGTCCGCGGTCAGCACGGGCGACTGCCCGCGGGGCGAACGGAATTCTTGGTCCGTCTTGAGATTCCGCNNAGCTGGGGCGATTGGATCGAGCGCCAGCCGTTGTAGGCCTCGTAGGACAGCGGCTTCTTGGCCGGAACGGCCTGCCCGGCGGCCAGAAAAGCCGCCGCCGCCAGGAAGACCAGGGTCCAACAGGTTAGAGTGCGCTTCATGGGTGGTGCCTCCTTGAGGGGTGCGCGGGAGAAGAGGATGCTGATGGGACGGAACCGATTCCCGGCATCCTCATGATCCGCGACTATATCAGGCCGGGAAACGGGCTGTCAATCGCCGGAAGCCTCTCCCGGCCGCCCGGCGCGAATTGACATCCGCCGCCCCCGCCGCTATAAAGGGGGCGCCGGGATGAAGGGATCAGGAAGGAGGAGGACATCTCCCGATGGGCTCGCTGAACGGTTCCGAAAGTCGGCGTCCCACCGGGGCTATGAAAGTCGGACTTGACTCCTACGGCCTCAAGCCACTCGGTCTCTCCCCCATCCGGCTGCTCGAGTGGGCCCGGGCGCACGGGGCCGAAGGCGTCCAGTTTTCCGAGCCTCCGGCTGAGGCGGACGACGCGTCCTTCCTGAGAGACCTTGGCCAGGCCGCTGACGGCCTGGGACTTTACCTTGAATGGGGCGGAGGCCAGCACATCCCCTTCGATCCGGCGACCGGGCGGGCGATCGATATCGCCGCCGTCAACCGGAAGGCGGCCGGGCAGGCGGCGGCACTGGGCTTGACGGCCGTCCGCTCCTGCTCCAGCGGCCTGATGCGCTGGAGACCCGACGACCCGCCTGTCCGCGCATACCTGGAGGCCATGGCCGCGGCCCTCGGATCCCAGATCCCGATGCTCCGCGATCTCGACGTCACTCTGGCCTTTGAGACGCACTTCGAGTTCACCACCTTCGAGCTGCTTCGCCTGTTCGACATGTGCGGCGCGGAGCCCGGCGGCGCGCTGGGCGTCTGCCTCGACACCATGAACCTCCTGACCCTGCTCGAGGAGCCCGCCGCCGCCGCCCGGAGGGCTCTGCCCTGGATCGTCATGACCCATATCAAGGACGGCGGCATCCTGGAAGTCCCTCAGGGCTTCCGCTCCTTCCCCGCCCCGGCCGGGGCGGGGATCGTCGACTTCGCCTCCATCATCGCCGATCTGGCCGGGCTGGGCAGGGCGGTCCCTCTGTCCATCGAGGATCACGGAGGCGACTTCCTGATCCCGGCCGCCGACCCGGATTTCCGGTCCAAGCTGCCCGACCTGTCCGCGGAGGAGGAGTCGTCGCTGCGGCGGCTGGCCGGCGAGACGCAACGAAAGATGGAGACGGAGGAACTGGCCATCGTGAGCCGGCCGGACTGGCCTCGCGTCTGCGAGGCCCGCATGGCGGCGAACATTGTCGCCGTGCGGCGGATGGCGGAGGGAGCATGAACGGCCGGCCGGCCGGCAGCCGGCACGAGCCCTTCCGCTTCCGGGAGGCGGCGGAGATCCGGGCCAAGGCCGCCTCGCTCGGATTGGACCTGCCCTGGTCGGATTCCCCGGAGCCTCTCCGGCAGCCTTGGACGCTCGGGAAACAGAGGCTGACCCATCGCCTGACCGCCCATCCCATGGAGGGCGCCGACGCGGAACCCGGCGGCGGGCCGGGTCCGCTGACGTTCCGTCGCTATGAGCGCTTCGCCGCGGGCGGCTTCTCCCTGATCTGGTTTGAAGCAGCCGCGGTCGTACCCCAGGGGCGCTCGAATCCCCGCCAGCTCCTGCTGACTCCGGCCGCCCTGAGCGGCTTCCAAGCGCTGACCGAATCGGCCCGGCGCGCAGCGGCCCGAGCCGGCCATCCCGACCCCGTCTTGATCCTGCAGCTGACTCACTCGGGCCGCTTCTCCCGCCCCGAGGCGGCTCCGGCTCCCGCCATCGTCCGGCACGACCCGGTCCTCGACCAACTGCGGGGCATCGGGCCGGATGATCCGCTCGTTTCCGACGAGTCTCTTGACCGCCTGCGCGACGCCTTCGTCCAAGCCGCCGGACTGGCGGTGAAGGCCGGCTTCGACGGCCTGGACATCAAGGCCTGCCACGGCTATCTGCTCGGGGAGCTCCTGGCGGCCCGGGACCGCTCCGGCAGCCGCTACGGCGGCCCGCTGGAGAACCGGGCCCGGCTTCTGCTCGAGACCGGCGCCGCCGTGCACGCCCTCTTCCCCGAGGCGATCCTGGCCTCGCGGCTCGGCCTCTACGACGGGCTGCCGGGAGGCTTCGGCGTATCGGACGCTCCGCCCTGGAGCTACGATCCCGGGGAACCCCTGCGCCTGGCCGCTCTGATGGCCGGGGCGGGATTTTCTTTGATCAATGTCACGGCCGGCATCCCCGCCTGGAAGGCTCACTTCGGCCGCCCCTTCGACCGCCCGGCTGAGGGCGCTCCGGAATCCGAAGAGCATCCGCTGGAGGGCGTGGCCCGCCTCATCCGGCTGGCCGCCGGGCTGCAATCGTCCCGGCCGGATCTGACCGTCGTCGGAACCGGCTTTTCCTGGCTGCGGGCCTTCTTCCCCTTCGTCGCGGCGGGCGCGGTCGCCGCCCGCTCGTTGGCCCTGGCCGGTCTGGGCCGCCTGGCCTTCGCTTATCCCGAGGCGGCCGCCGACCTGGTCCAGGGCCGGCCGCTTGACGGGCGGCGCGTCTGCACCGCCTGCTCGATCTGCTCGACGCTGCTGCGGCGCGGCGAACCGGCGGGCTGCGCCGTGCGCGACGCCGGAGCCTACCGGACCGCGGGCAAGTCATCCGACCGGAGAACCCCATGAATACAGGCCGAAGAATCGTCGCCGTCGCCGGGTGGAGCCTGGCCGGATTGGCCGTCGCCGCGGCCGCGTACCTGCTCCTCGTCAGGCCCTGGCATCGGAGCTGGGGGGCTTCCAAGACCGAAGCGGCCCGGCCGATGCCGGCCGATGGGCTGGTCGCCGATCCGGATTTTGAAGCCACCCGCGCGGTGACGATCGAGGCGTCTCCCGGGGAGGTCTGGCCCTGGCTTGCCCAGATGGGCAACGACCGCGGCGGGTTCTACAGCTGGGACATCATCGCCCGGGCCCTCCGGCTGCAGGACGGGCCAAGCGCCGTCCGCCTGCTGCCCGGCTCCCCTGCGCTTCGTCCGGGCGACGCGATCTCGTGCGGCTCCGGCTCCGGCTGGCCGGTCACGGTCGTCGAGCCGCCGACCTCGCTGGTCTTCGATATTCGCAAGCCGGACCTTCGCCTGACCTGGTCCTGGCTCTTGACACCCCTGCCGGAGGGCAAGTCGCGTCTCCTGCTCCGCCTTCGCGGCCGGTTCGCGGCCTCCAGCCGGCCTGGAGCGGCGGCCGTCATCCTCGATCCGGGCGAGTATGTCATGATCCGTCGGATGATGGGCGGGATCAAGGCCCGGGCCGAGGGTCGGCCGCCGGCGAAGGCCGGCGAGATTCTGGCCGTCGGAAGCTGGATCCTCTCCCTGCTGGCGGCCCTGGCTGCCTGGATGGCGGCCTGGACCCGGCCGGCCTGGGGGAAGCCGCTGGGGCTGGCCTGGGCGGCCTTCGCCCTGGCCGTCTTCCTAGCCCTCCGCCAGCCCGCGCCGGCCGCCTCTGCCCTGATGGCGGCGGCGCCCTGGGCCGTTCTCTTCCTGGTCCT
>DFYJ01000081.1 GCA_002383325.1 Candidatus Aminicenantes bacterium UBA4085 | reverse complement strand
GGCGGAGGGAGCGGCAAGGATGTCGAGTCGCTGCCGACCACATCCGTCTCCCGGGCCCGTCTGGAGGCGGGCATCCCGCCGGCCGAGCTGTTCACCGAGATCGGCCTGACACCCTCGCGCGGCGAGGCCAAGCGGCTCATCCAGCAGGGCGGGCTCTACGTCAACGACGAGCGGATCGACGTCCTGACCCGGCTGATCACCCTCAAGGATGCCGGCCCCGACGGCATCATGCTCAAGGCCGGCAAGAAGAAGATCCACCGTATCGTCCCGGCATGACCGCTCGCAACGCGATGGACTGAGCGCCGGCCGCGGATCCCACGCTGGCGGCTATCGCGTGAACATCTGGGTGGCGTAGAAGCCCTGGCTCGACGCTTCCTTGGCGACGCCCACTCCGGACAGAGTGTAATCGCCCTCCAGGATATAGCGATGGTCGTTGCTGGCGATCAGGGCGTTGACGGCGTTCGCGGCGCTGTCGGAGTAGGCGATGACCTCACCGACGACCGAACATCCGAGGATCGAGCCGAGGAGGGCGACCCGATCGTAGAATCCGTCGTGGCCGAAAGCGACTGTGCCGTCGGCCATATTCTGGCTGTGGCCGCGGGCGACTTCGGCGATATCGTCATTCCAGACGAGCGCCGCCAGGTTGAGGCCGGCGCGATGTTCGTTGACCAGGCGGAAGATCTCCTGCTCGATCTCGGACGCGGTTTGGCCCGAGGAGGGGCCGAAGAGCGTGCTGCAGCCGGTTGAAGCAAGCAGGATCAGCAGCAGGGCCAGGGCTGAGACGGCGGCGGCGCGCATTTTGAAGCTCGCGGAGACGATCATCGGCGCATCGGTCTCCGGAGTCAATCCTCTCGATCCTCGGATTTGACAAGGCCGGGGGCCGCGGCTAAGATGGGCTCAGGCCCGCTCGACCGGGCTTCTGTTCCCAATTCGAGAGGGGGCTTCATGATCAAGATCGCTCGCAAAGCTTGGGCCGCGCTGCCGTTGGTCTTGGCGGCGTTCCTGATGGCCTCGTTCGCCGCCGCCGCACCCAGCCAAGGCGCCGCCCCGGCCCAAGCCGCGGATGAAATCACCTACACCATGCCGGCGGGCTGGGTGGCCCAGGCGCTTCAGGGCGGGCCCGAGCTCAAGGCTCACTATGTGCTGATGCGAGGCGGAAGGGCGTCGGCCGAGATGTTCCTGACGGAGACTGCCCTGGCGGAGGGCCAGACGCTCGATTCGGTCTTCTCCTCCGGACTGGAATCGCTGCGGCCGCAGATGCCCTACTACCAGGCCCGCGGCACGCAGACCGTGACCCTCGCCGGGCGGCCGGCCATTCAACACGACTTTCAATACATGCCGGCCGGGGCGGGCGTGATGTTCGCCGGACGGACCTATACGCTGGCTTCGGGCCGGACGGTCTTCACTTTCTATTTTCAGACCGTCGCAACGATGGCCGCGTCCGTGCTGCCCTCGGTCATCCAAACCATGGCCACGGTCAGGCTCGTGGCCAAGCCCGCGCCCGTCCAGCCTGCGCCGGCGGACAAGGTCAGGCCTGATGCGGGCGGGAAGCCTCCCGCGGCCCGGCCGGGAGGCGGATGGACGGCTGAGGACATGGGTGTCGTCTTCGACCTGCCGGCGGGATGGGCCGCCTCCAATGATCCGCAGGGGGCCAAGTACAGACTCACGACCGCCCAAGGCCTGACTCTCGCGTCCCTCTTCATCTTCAAGTCAGAGACATCGCAAAGCTTGACCGCCCTGATGGATCCCGCTTCCGGGACGGCGGCCATGGAAGCCCTGGAGGGCCGCATCGCCGAGATCTACAAGACCTATGAGGGTTACTCGCCCGGGCCGTTGGAGCGCCGGACCATCGCCGGCTACCCGGGCGCCGTGCACGATTTCACCTTCAAATTNNCCGAATATTCGCGTCGCGCCGACGATCCACACCTTCGCGTTTTCCAGCATCGAGGCGAACCGGGCCGCTGAGCTTCGGGCCCAGTGGGACGCCATCATGGCTTCCATGCGGCCCAAGGCAGGCGCCCAACCCGAGCCGCCGATCCCGGCCGATGTCCCGGTCGAGGCGCCGCCCGAGCCGCCCATCAAGCCGGTGGCCAAGACGGAGGGCGAGCTGCCCGACCTGGCGCCCGAGGCTCCTGAGGGGGCCGGGATCTATGCTGAGCCGTTCGGGCGCTACAGGGTCGCCCTGCCGGATGGGGCCGTTCAGGAGAAAGTCGAGGATAACGCGGCTTTCTACCGGATGCCGGCGCCCAAGACGGCCTTCATCGTCCACAGCTTCCGGCAGGAGGACGTCGGCGCGCGCCTGGCGGCCCGCTTCGCCGAAGGGCGCAAGCCCAACGGCTTGCCGGCGCTGATGAGCGCGGGGGGCCGGAACGTGAAAGTCTCGCTCTATACCGCCCGGGACGAGAGCGGGGAGACCATGGCTTGGGTGGTGGCCCTCTACCCGGGCTCGGGGCTGCTGACCGTGATCAGCCTTCCGGCCAAGGACTACCCCGCGGCCAAAGGCTGGATCCAGACTCTCCTGCGCGGGGTTCTGTTCGAGCCCTAGAAATCGGAGAGCCGGCGGGCCGGCCGCGATTCTGTGGTATATTCGCCGCAGCATGCGGAAAAGCGAGGACGTCTACCGCCGCCTGGCCCGGTTTCTGGACGAGCTGCCGGCCGGATTCCCCCCCGCCGAGAGCGGCGTCGAGTTGCGCATCCTGAGGCGGCTGTTCAGCGAGGACGAGGCCGAGCTGGCCCTGCGGCTGACCTTGATCGCGGAGCCGGCCGCGTCCGTGGCGGCCCGGGCGGGCTTGACCGCGGAGGAAGCCCGCCGCCGGCTCGATGAGATGTCCCGCAAGGGGCTGATCTACGGCCATACCGGCCGGGACGGCGTCCGCCGCTACAGCGCCAACCAATTCGTCATCGGTATCTGGGAGTACCAGGTCGGCCGGCTGGATCCGGACCTGGTTCGCGACATGGACGGGTACATGCCGACCCTGCTAGCGCGCGGCCCCTGGCGGTCGACGCCGCAGCTGCGGACCGTGCCCGTCATGAAAGCCATTCCCGTCCGGCACGAAGTCCTGGCCCACGAGAAGGCCGCCGAGCTCCTGCGGGGGCGCGACCGCTTTCTCATCGCTCCCTGCATCTGCCGCCGCGAGCGGTCGTTGGTCGGACTGGGGTGCGGCAAGATGGAAGAGGCCTGCCTGATCATGGGCGGCGGGGTCGACTATTACCTGGACAACGGGATCGGCCGTGAGATCGACCGCGACGAGGCCCTGACCCTGCTGAAGCGGGCGGATGCCGAGGGGCTCGTCCTCCAGCCAAGCAACGCCAAGCGGATCTCCAATATCTGCATGTGCTGCGGCTGCTGCTGCGGGGTGCTGCGGACCATCAAGGCCCAGCCGCGGCCGGCGGAATATGTCGCGAGCCCCTTCCGGGCGGAGCTGAGCTCGGATCCCTGCCGCGACTGCGGCGTCTGCCTGTTGCGCTGCCCCATGGGGGCACTGACCCGGGACGGAGAGGGCAAGATCGCGCTCGCGGCGGAGCGCTACATCGGCTGCGGGCTGTGCGTCTCGACCTGTCCCAACGGCCGCTTGGCCCTGGCCCGCAAGCCGGAGGCTGAGCAGCGCGAGGTGCCGGCGACGTTCGTCCGCACTTACATCGACATGGCCCGCCGGCGCGGCAAGCTCCGGCTCTTCCGCCTCGTCGCGGCCTGGCTGCGGGTCCGAATTCGCAGACACAGACCGAATTCGTCGCAGGCGGCTTGACCGGGAGCACCCCCGTTCCGGGGAGCCAAGTCCCGATCCCTCCCTGGAGAGGGATCAGTCGAGGATGACGACCCGCCGGCCGCGCACTTCCAGGCGGCCCTGGAAGTACAGGCGCACCGTCTCCGGGTAGATTCGATGCTCCTCGACCAGGATGCGCGCCGCCAGCGACTCCTCGGTGTCGTCCTGGAGCACCGGCACGGCCGCCTGGAGGATGATCGGGCCTGCGTCGACCTCGGCTGCCACGAAGTGGGTGGTGCAGCCGCTCCAGCGCACGCCCCAGTCGATGGCCCGCTGCTGGACGTGCAAGCCCGGGAAGGACGGCAGCAAGGCCGGGTGGATGTTGACGATCCGGTAGGGGAAGGCGTCACAGAAGCCGGGCGTGACGATCTTCATGTATCCGGCCAGGACGATGAGATCGATGTCCCGCTCCCGCGCGGTCCGGACGATCTCCGCGTCGTAGGCCGGCTTGTCTGGAAAGAGCTTGGGGTCCAGCGACTGGGTCGCCAGCCCCCGCTCCCGGGCGGCGGCCAGGCCGGGCCCATCGGCTTTGTTGCTGAAGACGAGGGCGATGTCGGCGTCGATGGCGCCGGCCCGCATGGCGTCATGGATGGCCAGGAAGTTCGAGCCCCGGCCCGAGAGCATGACCATGACCCGCCCGCGCTTGCGGGGGCTCCGAAAGAGGACCGGGTTGGGATCGGCGGGGGGCAATACTTCGCTCATGAGTCCCTCTCGATTTGGGATTGATTTGGATACAGTATACATAAAGAGCGGGGGGACGCCATACATAGCTCCCGAACAACCAACGGCCGCGACCCCGGTTCCAAAATCACCGGTGAGGTGCGCTCAAGAAGGGAAAAAAGAGGGAAGTAGAGGACAAAATTGCCATTCGGACCGAATTCGGTATGTGTCTGCTAATTCGAGCGCCAACGGGGGAAATAGGGAATTACGTATACTGTCCCCCTATTTTTTAAAATAGGAGGGGATGGCGGACATCCACCAGTCGCGGGCGGCGGCGACCGGCACGTCGATCACCGTCTCGCCGCGCCGCTTGAATCGTATCGCATCGCCCCCGACCTTGCCCACGACGCAGGCCGGCACACCCCGCTCGGCCGCCGCCCCGTTGATCAGGACGGCGTTCTCCCGGGTGGCCGTGATCAGGATGCGCGACTGGCTCTCGCCGAACAGCCGGGCGTCGGTCCGCTCGGCCGGTCCCACCGCGTCCAGGTCGATCTCGCAGCCCAGCCCGCCCTCGGCGTGGAAAGCGCACTCCGCGGCGCAGACCGCCAGCCCGCCGTCGCTCGGGTCGTGGGCCGACTTGACCCAGCCCGCCTCGATGGCGTCCAGCACCAGCTCCTGGGCCGCCCGCTCCCGCTTCAAATCCAGCCCCGGCGGCAGTCCGTCCTCGACACCGTGCACGACCTTGAGGTACTCCGTGCCGCCCAGCTCGTCCCGCGTCTCGCCGACTAGGATGATGGTGTCGCCCTCGTCCTTGAAACCGGGCCCGACCACCGTATCCACATCCTCCACCAGCCCGACGATGCCCAGCACCGGGGTTGGGAAGATGGGCACCCCCTCGGTCTCGTTGTAGAAGCTGACGTTGCCGCCGGTGACCGCGATCTCGAAGGCCCGACAGGCCTCGCTCATGCCCTCCACCGCCTCCTTGAACTGGCCCATCACGCCCGGTTTCTCCGGATTGCCGAAGTTGAGGCAGTTGGTCACCCCGATCGGGCGCGCCCCGACGCAGGCCAGGTTGCGGCACGCCTCGGCCACTGCGATCCTGCCGCCCGCCCTCGGGTCCAGCTGGGCGTAGAGCCCGCTGCCGTCCAGGGTCATGGCCAGGCCCTTCCGCGAGCCCTTGATCCGCAGCACCGCCGCGCCCGCGCCCGGCAGGACCATGGTGTTGACCAGGACCATGTGGTCGTATTGACGGTAGACCCATTCCTTATTGGCGATGGTCGGCGACGACAGCAGGGCCTTCATCGCCGCGCCCAGATCCGCCGGCTCGGCCACGCCGGCCGCCGCCGCATTCCCCTTCGCCGGAGCTTCCCACGGCCTGTGGTAGGCGGGGCACAGGTCGACGACCGCGTTGACCGGGATGTCCACGACCAGCTCGCCGTGGAAGCGGCACTTGAGCTGGCCGTCGCCCGAGACCTTGCCGATCTCGACCGCGTCCAGATCCCACTTGGCGAAGGCGGCCTTGACCGCCTCGACCTGGTCCGGCCGGCAGGCGATCAGCATCCGCTCCTGCGACTCGCTCAGCAGGATCTCGTAGGGCGTCATGCCCTTCTCCCGCTGGGGCACCTTGTCCAGGTCGATGTCCACGCCCTGGCCGCTCTTGGCCGGCATCTCGGTCGTGGAGCAGGTCAGCCCGGCCGCGCCCATGTCCTGGATGCCGACGATGATCCGCCGGTCCATGACCTCCAGGCAGGCCTCGAGCAGGAGCTTCTCCTTGAACGGGTCGCCGACCTGCACGTTCGGCCGCTTGACCTCGACGTCCTCGCCGAACTCCTGGCTGGCCATGGAGGCGCCGTGGATGCCGTCCCGGCCCGTCTTGGAGCCCACGTAGAGCACGGCGTTGCCGACCGCCTCGGTCTTGGCGAAGAAGAGCTTGTCCCTGTCGGCCAGGCCCAGGCAGAAGACGTTGACCAGCGGGTTGAGCGCGTAGCACTCGTCGAAGACGACCTCGCCCCCGACCGTCGGCACTCCGATCGAATTCCCGTACGAGGAGATGCCGGAGACGACCCCCTCCATGACCGAGCGGTTCCTGGCGTTGTCGAGCGGCCCGAAACGCAGCGAGTCCATCAGGGCGATGGGCCGCGCGCCCATGGTGAAGATGTCGCGGAGGATGCCGCCGACCCCCGTGGCCGCGCCCTGGAAGGGCTCGATGAAGGAGGGGTGGTTGTGCGACTCGATCTTGAAGACGATGACCTGCCCGTCGCCGATGTCGATGATCCCGGCGTTCTCGCCGGGCCCCTGGACGACGTTCTTGGCCCGGGTCGGGAGCTGCTTGAGGTAGACCTTGGAGCTCTTGTAGCTGCAGTGCTCGGACCACATGGCCGAGAAGATGCCCAGCTCGGTCAGGTTGGGCTCGCGCCCGATCAGGCTCTGGATCAGGGCGTATTCGTCCCGGGTCACGTTGTGCTGCCGGAGCGTTTTTTCGTCGTGCATGGTTACAGGCTTTCGATGAGCGACTCGAGAATGAGCCGCCCGTCCTCGCTGCCGAGGATCCTCTCGGCGGCCCGCTCGGGGTGGGGCATCAGGCCGCAGACGTTGCCGGCCTTGTTGACCAGCCCGGCGATCGAGTGCATCGAGCCGTTGACGTTGCTGTCCTCGCTGAGTCTCCCGTCCGCTTCGCAGTACCGGAAGGCGACCTGCCCGTTGTCCTCGACGGCCTTGAGGGCGTCCGGCGGGGCGTAATAGTTGCCGTCGAAGTGGGCGATGGGGATGTTCAGGACCTGGCCTTTATTCGCTTTCCTGGTGAAGCGGGTCTTCTCGTTCTCGACCCGGATGTTCACGTGCCGGCAGAGGAACTTGAGATGCTTGTTGCGGAGCATGGCCCCCGGCAGCAGCTCCAGCTCCAGCAGGACCTGGAAGCCGTTGCAGATGCCCAGCACCGGCCGGCCCTTGGCTGCGTGCTCCCGCACCTCTTTCATCAACGGCGAGAAGCGGGCGATGGCGCCCGACCGCAGGTAGTCGCCGTAGGAGAACCCGCCGGGCAGGATTACGGCGTCGACACCCCGCAAGTCGTGGTCCTTGTGCCACAGCGGCACGGTCGGCCGGCCCAGCACCGTCCCGAAGGCGTGGAGGGTGTCGGCGTCGCAGTTCGAGCCCGGGAAGAGGACGACTCCGATCTTCACGGCCGCCCCCTCACTCCTCGATCACGGACCAGGTGTACTTCTCGATAATCGGGTTGGCCAGGACCTTGCCGGCGATCTCGGGCACCAGCTTCTCGGCCGCGGCCCGGTCCACGCCGGCCAGCTCGACCTCGAAGACCTTGCCCTGCCGCAGGTCCTGCACGGCCTCGTAGCCGAGGGTGTGGAGGGCGTTGCGCACGGTCTGGCCCTGGGGATCGAGCACGCTGTCCTTGAACGAGACGAGGATTCTAACCTTCATGGGAGAGCACCCTTTCGAAGATATAGTCGATCTTTTCCAGATAAGGATCGAGGGAGAAGCAGGCCCGCAGCTCGGCCGGCGAGAGCTTGGCGGCAATATCGGGATCGGCCGAGACTAGGTCGCGGAAGTCGCCGTGCTCGTTCCAGGCCTTGAGGCTGTTCCTCTGGACCAGCTGGTAGCCGTCCTCGCGGCTCATGCCCTTGCGGGTCAGGGCCAGCAGGACGCGCTGGGAGAAGATCAGGCCGCGGGTCTTTTCGATGTTGGTCCGCATGCGGTCCTTGTGGACGACCCAGTGGCCGATGATGTCGACGGCCTCGGTCAGCATGTAGTCGGTCAAGATGAAGGCGTCGGGCAGGATGACCCGCTCGGCCGAGGAGTGGGAGATGTCCCGCTCGTGCCACAGGGGGATGTTCTCCAGGGCCACCTGGGCGCTGCCCCGCACCAGCCGGGCCAGGCCGGCCATCCGCTCGCAGCGGACGGGGTTTTTCTTGTGGGGCATGGAGGAGGACCCCTTCTGGCCCTCGGTGAACGGCTCCTCGAGCTCCAGGACCTCGCTCCTCTGAAGATGACGGATCTCGAGGGTGAACTTCTCCAGCGAGGTGGCGATCAGGGCCAGCACGCCGACGACCTCGGCATGCCGGTCGCGCTGCAGGACCTGGGTCGAGACCGGCGCCGGCCGCAGGCCCAGCTTCTTGAGGGCCGTCACCTCGACCTTGGGATCCAGGTGGATGTAGGTCCCGACCGAACCGGAGATGCGGCCGACGGAGATCGTCTCCACGGCCCGATCCAGGCGCTCCAGGTGGCGCTTGATCTCCTCGTACCAGACCAGAACCTTGAAGCCGAAGGTCACCGGCTCGGCGTGGACGCCGTGGGTCCGGCCCATGCAGATGGTCTTCTTGTGCTTGACCGCCTCCCGCCGCAGGATCTTTTTCAGCTCCAGCAGGCGCTTGCGGACCAGCAGCAGCGACTGGCGCATCATCATCGACAGGGCCGTGTCGACCACGTCGTAGGAGGTCAGGCCCATGTGGATGAAGCGGCCGTCGGGGCCGACCTTCTCGTTGACCGAGGTCAGGAAGGCGATGATGTCGTGCTTGACGACCTTCTCGATGGCGTCGATCCGCTCGGCGTCGAAGCCGGCCTTGGCCTTGATCGTCTTGAGGGCCCCGGCCGGGATCTTGCCCAGCTTGGCCCAGGCCTCGCAGACCGCGATCTCCACGTCCAGCCAGGCCTGGTAGCGGTTGGGATCCTTCCAGAGGGACCCCATCTCGGGATTGGTGTAGCGGTCGATCATGAGGAGAGTCCTTCCTTCCAGGGGAAACGGGCTGTTTTGGAGCCCAAATGATACCAGAGCCGCGGGCCGCCCGCAAGGCGGCCCCGGTCCTTTAATCGTAGAGCTTGGGATCCTTGCGCCAGTCCTTGTCCTTGTCGTGGCCCATGGCCGCCACCCGGGGGCGGCGCTCCAGCAGGCGCACGGATTCCACGGCGCAGGCGGCTCCGGCGCTCCGGGCGTCCTTGCCGACGCACTCCAGGCGCAGGGTGTAGGTCCCCGGCTCCGGCCAGAAGTCCAGCAGGGCGAACTCCCGGTCCGCCGGCTCGGCCCCGTAGAAGTCGAGCTTCGGCCCGATCTTGACCCCGCCGATCGAAGCCTGCCACAGCCCACCGTCGGGGCCGGCCGTCCCATAGACGACCAGGTGGAGCGGCTCTTTCTTATCGACCATGAAGGGGACTTCGATCCAGCCACCGGCGCCCGTCCGCGGCTTGGCCGTGATCTCCTGGGCGCCGAAATCATCCCGCACCCGCATCGCGGTCTCGACACCGCCCGATTTGATTTTCCCCGCCAGGCTGCCGGCCTGGACGGCCACCCGGTCCAGGCCGGGGAGCTTCCTCTCGGCCGCTCCGGGCGCCCGGGCCCCGAAGGCCGGCTGGCCGGTCTGGTACCAGAAGGCCACGCTGCTGTAGTCGTCCTCGCGCTCGTTCCAACTGGTGGCCTTGTAGTTCGGATTCTCGTCCTGGGACATCCAGCCCATGTGCTCGATGGCCACCTTGATGCTCTTGTTGAAGACGACCGGATCGGCTACGTGCCAGCGGTAGGCGCTGGTGTGCCCGCCGATGCCGCGCTGGTCGAAGAAGGGGACCCCGAAGTAGGGCGTGCTGCACTTCTCCAGGCCCCAGGCCGAGAGGAAATAATCCTCCGTGCCGGTGCCCCAGATGGACGGTTTGGCCTCGCCGTCGATCCAGATCTTCTCGTCGCCCTCGCCGTACCAGGCCGGGCTGCGGAAACGGGCGGCCAGCACAGTCCCGACATAATGGCCCCGGCCCTCGGTCTCCAGCAGGAGGTAGTCCCGGCCGCTTTCCGCGGGGTATTCCTGCCGGTACTGGGCGTAGAAGTAGGGCGCGTCCTTCGGCAGGTCGTCCAGCTTGATCCAGTCGATGTTGAAGTAGAGCAGGCTCAGCGGCTTGTCGCTCTGGTTCTCGATCTCGATCCGGGCCCGCTTGCGGAACGGCATCCGCCAGAAGCAGTTGTAGGAGTCGCCGCCCTCGACCACGACCGGGACGCTGATGACCTCGGCCCTCCGGCCGAAGCTGTTGGCGAAGAAGTCGCCCAGCGGCGCCTCGACCGCCGGCCGCTCGCCGCCGTCCCAGTACATGCGGAGCATGATTTCCTGATGGTCGGCCGAGCCCTTGGGCGCCCAGTCCTGCGGCTCGGGCCCCAGGAAGGTGATCCAGATGTGGGTGATGAGGCCGGGGCCCTTCTCGTCGAGCAGCACGTGCGTCCCGCCGGCCGGCACGTTGTAGTTGTCCCAGTTGCTCTTGACGTCGGCGTCGGCCCGGAAGTCGGCCGTGTTGTCGTATTGGCGGGGGCCCTCGTTTCTCTCGCCGTTCGGCCCGCGGCGCAGCTCGCCGACCCGCATGGCCGAAGTGGCCCGCATGGAGCGGCCCTCCTGCGGCTTGGCCAGATCGCCCAGGAAGCCGCCGCCCCCGTATTCATCGGGTTCCGTCTCCCGGCAAGCCGGGACGAAGGTCAGGACCATCACAGCCAGCGCGGCCAGGGCGATCGTCGCGGCTTTCTTGGCTTTCATCTCGATTCTCCTTTTTGGCTGGAGGCCGGAAGGACGGCCGCGTCGGTCCGCGGCTTCCCGGACTCAGATGCGTCGGCCGGCCTCGAGCTCGTCGGGCGTCAGGCTGTCGTAGCACTCGAAGGGCAGGCCCATCTTGGCGGCGAAAGCCTTCAGCTTCCCCAGATGGTCGCCGAAGGCGGTCATCGGGTGGTTCGAGTTCAAATGGTTCTCGATCCGGCCGCAGAGCCGGATGTACCAGTGCGGCCACTCGCCGTTGCAGCGGCNNACGGGACGTCGGTCAGGCCGCGGCCGGCGGCCAGGTAGAGCTTGTGGTTCCGGTAGGAGATGCGGGCCCAGGTGACGACGCCGGGCACGCGGACGACCAGGGAGCAGGTGCCGCCGCCGTGGCGGAAGTACATCGGCGTCTGCCGCTCGGACCAGGTCCCCTCCAGCGAGTCGTGGCGGCCGGCGGCGAAGAAGGGGGCCAGGGCGCCCGAGTTGACGAACCAGTAGAGTCCCTGCCCGTCCCAGTAGCGGAAGTCGTTGAAGCCGGCCGGCTCGCCGCCGTTGAGCAGCTTGAGGACCTGCATGGTCAGGGCGGCGCCGTCGTCGGCCTCGGTGGCCGCCACCACCGTCTGCCCGTCCGAAGCCGGGCGCAGCCGGTTGTTGAGCAGGCCCAGGGTCAGGTCGGTGGCCGGGTAATGCTCGATCCAGTCGAGCTGGTCCTGGACTCCCAGGAAGTCGAGGCCGAAGCGGTCCTTCAGCTCGAGCAGGGCGTGGTAGACTTTCATTTGGAAGAGGACCATGTCGCGGGTCAGCCGGGTGGCCGGGTCCGTCCCCAGCTCCAGGCGCAGGCCGTGGCCGGTTAAAAAACTCATCGATTCCTCGGCCGTCCGGTCAGGCACGGCCTCGGCCATCTTCAGCAGGCGCAGGCCGTCGAAGCCCTCCCGGGCTACCCCGAAGACCGACAGGAAATCGGCCTCGGAAATCTTGTTCCACATCTGCATGGAGCGCGGGCCGACGGCGCCGTAGATGCTGCCCCGCAGGGCCGCGGCGGCCGCCTTGGCCGCGGCGGCGTCCTGCGGCGTCACCGGCACGTCGATGAAGGCCGGCGAGGGCGGGGCCCAGCGGCCGGTCCGGATGAACGTCTCCAGGGCCTCGGCGTAGGAAGCCGGCTTATCGAACTCCTCGACGAACAGCCGCGATGTCTCGATGCCGATGTGAGCCGTTCCGGCCGCGGCCGCCAGCAGGCCCACGGCCCCCGGGAAGTCGGGGATGGAGCTGCCCAGCATCAGTTTGGGCAGGTCGCGGGGCAGCTGGCCCATGGGGCTGACCGAGAAATCCGGGAAGCACCAGCCGGCCATGAAATCGATGAACCTGTCCCCGGCGGCCCGCTTCACGATCCGCATCCCTTCGGCCACGCTCTGGGCCGGCCGGTCGGGATTGAGGATGTTCGGCTCGCCGCCGCAGTCGCTGACGACTTTGACCAGATCGGCCAGCTGACGGACGGCGACCGGCCAGACCTCCGCGACGGCGGGCCCGCGGCTGTCGAGCGGTACGTAGATATCGACTTTGGGCTTCATGTCTCCTCTTCCTCCCTGTTGATTCCCAGTTGCCCGCCCGGAGGGTCGGGCGTCACTTGCCTTCCAGCCAGGCTCCCCCGGCCGCGACATTGTCCTTGCTGAAAACCCGCGACGGCAGAGTGATCTCCTTGGGCACGGTCTGGCCGGCCAGGATCTTGAGGGCCGCCTCGATCGCCTCGCGGCCGCCGGTCGGGTACTCGAAGCTGGCCTCGATGAGGCCCTGCTGGACGTAGACCCGGCCTTCGTGCGGCAGACCGTCGATGCCTACGAACAGGATGCCCTTCTCGCGGCCGGCGGCCTGGGCGGCCAGATAAGCCCCGTGGGCGCCCGGGTCGTTGTGGGCGTAGACCAGGTCGATCTTGGGGAAGCGGGCCAGGGCCGACTCCATCTCGCGCCGGGCGTCCGGCTCGAGCCACTTCATGTCGGCCTCGAAGACGATCTCCAGCCCGGATCCGGCAATGCCTTCGCGGAAGCCGGTGTGCCGGTCCTGGCCGGGAGTCGAGGTCATCAGGCCCTTCAGCTCGACGATCTTGCCTTGACCGCCCAGCCGCTTAACGATCCATTCGCCGGCCGCCTTGCCGATCTTCTTGTTGTCGGCGCCGATGAAGGCCGTGTACTTGTCGCCGAGCACCCGCCGGTCGAGGACGAGAACCGGAATGCCCTTCTCATAGGCCGCGGCCACCGGATCGGTCAGGGGGGCCGCCTCCTTCGGCGAGACGATGATCAGGTCGACGCCGGCCCCGATGTACTCCTCGACCTGGGAGCGCTGGCGCAGGGAGTCGTTCTGGGCGTCCTTGAAGACGACCTTGAGCTCGGGATGCGCGGCCGCGGCGGCCTCGATGTCCCGGTTCATCTGGATGCGCCAGGGCTCGCCCAGATTGCACTGGCTCATGCCGATGGTCCACTTGGGAGCCGCGGCGGCGGCCGGGGCGTCCCCGGTCTTCGCGGCGGGCGTCTCCGGCTTGCCCCCGCAGGCGGCCAGGAAGATCAGGCTGAGGGCGGCGGCGAGGATGCCCACCGTGCGGACGGACTTGCGATTCATGGCGGCTCCTTTCGAACGGACGGATGAGGCCATTATACAGCCGACTTGGGACGAACCCTCTGGAACAATACCGCGCCGACGATGATGACGCCCGTGAGCATCAGCCGGGTGGCTTCGCCGACCGCGTTGATGCTCAGGATCTTCTCCAGGTACCCGATCGTCATGGCCCCGATCAGGGTCAGCCCGATGCTGCCCTTGCCGCCCAGCATGCTGGTCCCGCCGATGACGACGATGGCGATGGCGGTCAGCTCGTAGGTCGAGCCGGCCTCGGGGTCGCCCTGCTGCTCCTGGGCCGCCTGGCAAATGCCGGCCACGGCGCAGAACAGCCCGCTCAGCCCGTAGGCCAGGAGCTTGGTTCGGGCCACCGGCACGCCCGACAGCCGGGCCGCTTCCTCGTTGCCGCCGACGGCATAGATGTGGCGGCCCCAGCGGAGCTTGGCCAGGACGAGGCCGGTGACGAGGACCACGGCCAGGAAGATCAGAGTGACCACGGCGATGTTGCCGCCCAGGAGCTTGGAGTTGAGAGTCTGGAAGAAGCCCGGTACGTCGCGGTACTGGAAGCTGCCGTCGGGCATGGCCACGGCGGTGGAGATCTTGCGCCCGCCCGAGATCCACTTGGCCAGGCCGCGGGCGAAGACCATCAGGGCCAGGGTGGCGATGAACGGCTGCAGGCGGAAGCGGGCGATCAGGGTGCCCGAGGCCAGCCCGCAGAGGGCTCCCGCTCCCAGGCAGGCTGGCACCGCCAGCCAGGGCGACCAGCCGAGCTGCAGGACGAGCAGGGAGAAGAAGACGGCCGAGAAGCCCAGGATGCTGCCCACGGCCAGGTCGATGCCCCCGGAGATGATGACCAGGGTCATGCCGCAGGCCAGGATGCCGAAGACGGAGATGTGGCGGAACATGTCCCGGTGGGTGTTCCAGCGGAAGAAGGAGCCGTCCGCGTTGAACAAGACGCCCAGCAGGATGACCAGGGCCAGGGCGGCCAGGGCGCGCGCGGCGGACGTCCGGAGGAATCCGTGCTTCATGGTTGCTCCTCTTGTCCCATGGCCGCGGCCAGGACCCGCTCCTGGGTCGCTTCGGCCCGGTCCAGGACGGCCATGGACCGGCCCCGATGCATGACCAAGATGCGGTCCGAGAGGGCCAGCAGCTCGGGCAGGTCCGAGGTGATCAGCAGGATGGCCAGGCCCTCGGCGGTCCAGCGGTTCATCAGGTTGTAGATCTCGTGCTTGGCGCCCACATCCACGCCGATGGTCGGCTCGTCCAGCAGCATCACCCGCGGCGAGGTCTCCAGCCACTTGGCCAAGACGACCTTCTGCTGGTTGCCGCCGGAGAGCGTGGACACATCCTGGCCCAGGGAGCGGGCTCGGATGTCAAAAGCCTTGAACGCGGCCTCGGCGGTCTTCTGCTCCCGGCCGGCCTGGATCCAGCCCCCCGGCGAGAGGGCCTCCAGCGAGGCCAGAGTGATGTTGCGCCCGACGCTCATAACCGGGATGAGGCCCGAGCCCTTGCGGTCGCTGGTCAGAAGAGCCAGGCCGCGGCGGATCGAGGCGGCCGGCGTGCGCGGATGGAAAGGCTTGTCCTCCAGCCTGATCCGGCCGCGAATCCCGGATCCCAGGGAGCCGAAAAGGCCGTGGGCCAGCGCGCTCTTGCCCGAGCCCTGCAGGCCGGCNNCCGCCGGAAGCGGGGACGGAGAGGCCGCGGACTTCCAACACGGTCGGGCCGAAGGCCGGGCGGCGGGCGGGATACTGCTGGCTGATCTCGCGGCCGACCATCCAGGCCACCAGGCGGTCGGGCGGCAGGTCGGAGAGGCGCGAGGCGCCGGCGTTGCGGCCGTCGCGGAGCACCGTGATGAAGTCCCCGATGCGGTAGATCTCGTCCAGGCGGTGGGAGATGAAGACCACGGCGCAGCCGCGGGCCTTCAGATCGCGAATGATGTCGAAGAGGCGGGACGTCTCGGTCTCGTTCAAGGCCGAGGTCGGCTCGTCCATGATCAGGACCCGGGCTTCGAAGGCCAGGGCCTTGGCGATCTCGATCATCTGCCGGACCGAGACGGGGAAGTCCCCGACGGGCGCGGCCGGATCGAGATCCAGGCCCAGCCGGCCGAGGAGATCCTTGGCCCGGGCCCGCTGCGAGCGGAAATCCATGCGGCCGCCGCGGCGGACCGTCTCGCGGCCCAGGAAGATGTTGTCGGCCACGTTCATGGTCAGGACGAGCGAGGTGTCCTGGTGGATGGCCGAGACGCCCATCGCGGCCGCCTCGCGCGGAGTCCGGAATCGGAGGGGGCGGCCTTCGAGGCGGATCGTGCCCGCATCGGGGGCGTGGACGCCGGCCAGGATCTTGATCAAAGTGGTCTTGCCGGCGCCGTTCTCGCCGGCCAGGACGTGGACCTCGCTGGGACGGAGGCTCCAGGCCACGTCGTCGAGGACAGGACCCCCTCCGAAGATCTTGACGATCCCGTCCAGCTTGAGCCAGTCCATCGATCCGCTTCAAATAGAAGGTGAGAAGGGCGTAATCCTAGCACAGGCCCGAGGATTGCGCCACAGACCGGCCCGACCGCTCTACTTTTTGGCCGGCGGAGCCTGCGGGGGGAAGGCGTTGTTCGCCGGCCGGACCAGGACGTTGATGACCTTCCATTGGCCGTCGATGAGCTGGAGCTGGAGGTAGAGGGTCCATTGCGCGGTCGCGGCGGCGGCGAAGGCCATGCCGTCCATCAGGTCGATGACGCGAGCCTCGGCTTTGCGGACCGCTTCGGGGACCGCGCCCAGCTTAGCCTTGACCGGCTCCAGGATGCCGCTGTAGCGCGTCCGGCCGATGACGGCCTTGCCGCTCTTGGCCGCCAGCCTGTAGATGATCTGGCTGGTCTCGGGGTGGAGGACTTTCTCCATGCGGGTCGCATCGGCCGCCAGGAGGCCTTCGACATAGTCCAGGACCGCGGCCAGGGCGGCCGGGCGTCCAGAGGACGTTGATGATCTTCCACTGTCCTTCGGACTTGATCATCTGCAGGTAGTCGCACCAGCGGGCCGTCCGGACCCGGACGCAGGCGACGTCCTCCGTGATCTCCAGGACGGCGACGTCGGTCATGCGCTTGTCCGGCTCGAGGATCAGCAGGCCCGAGCGGGTCAGCTCGACCAGCTCGCTGACGCAGGAATATCCGGCCGCGAGCCCCATGGCCGGGGAGCGGCGGAAGAAGTACAGCTTGTTCAGGTCGGTATGCAGGGCCCGCTCCATGCGGGCGGCGTCGCCGGAGTAGCCTCCGTCGCTGTAGTCCAGGGCGGTCTTGATGGCGGCTTCCTTCTCCGCCTCGGCGGGCTGAGCCGCGGCGATCGCGGGAAGGAGGAGGACGAGGGCGGCGGCGAGGGCGAGGGCTCTTTTCATGCTGGCTGCTCCTTGCGGGATCGGCCGGAGCAAACCCTGCCCCGGCCTTCATTGTTAATTACGCTCCGGCGGGCCGAAACGATGCGGGGAGGCCGCAAATGCTTGTTCGGCCGCCTCGTCCATCTGCTTGGCTTGGGCTTCATCGAATGCTATATTGTTTTCCTTTACTTGAAATTCGCTTTGATCGATCGGACCGGGGAATAGAATCCGTTTTTGATCATCAAGGCAAGGGTATCGTCGGCATTTTCCGGTGCCATAATTCGCGTTTTCGCGGCCTTGATCAATATGCCGACCGTACCGGTCAACTTCACCCTAAGGGATTCTGCTTCTCGTCGGGCAGCCAGGTCGTCGCAAGCAATCGTCCAGCCGCGGCTCATGGCCAAGGCGAGGGCCGACGCCTCGCCAAGATCAAGCGGAGCCGAGAACCTCTCGAAGAGGCTTTTTTCGGCGCCGGGCTCGAGATCGATCTCCCTCAACCAGCCCTTGCGGATGGCCTCGTCGGCCTGTCGCAAGCCGGCATGTCCGGCTCGAATCCCGGCCCGGATCTCCGCGGTGATGAAGATGGTGATGTAAGCCGATCCGCTGTACATCTTTTCGAGGATCGGCATGGCATCCCCATGGGAGAAATTTGATAGGACGCTGGAATCGAAAACAATCTCAGGCATTTTCGGCGTCCCGGCGGATCTCGTCGAGACTCTGGACGCGAAGCTGGATCTTGCGTTCCCGGAGATAGAGCCGGGCCGATTGCGGGTCGAGGCCGAGAACTTCGGCCAGCTTGCCGAGACTGATCAGCCCCTCGGCATAGGCGTTGAGCGCGGTGTCCCGCCGCCTGACCAGCTTGTCCTTGGCCCCATAAGTCGTGTCGATGGCTTCACGGACAAGTCCGCCGATCGTTCGGCCTTCCTTGCGGGCGTAGGCTTTCAGAGAACGATGTTGATCGTCGTCGAGCATGATGTTGGTGCGCTTCACGATGCTTCCCCTATATGTGTAACTATATGTGTATTATGGGTCGTTTTGAGCCTGATGTCAAGTCCATGGGCGGATGACTCATTAAAGCAACAAACAAGGCGAAATTTGGGTATTATTAAGTGGCCGAGTCCACACAGAAGGAATGATTCCATGCCCGAGGTCCGCCGGTTCGCCCTTTCCGTCTTCAAGCCCTAGGCCGTGGTATAATAGGCTCATGAATCGTGGTAATAACCCGGGCATTCTACTCCTGAAAACGGAGGATGAATCTCGCGAGATTGATTTTGAGCTGGCCTATCTGTCTTCCCTGACTTTGCGGCAAAGGTTCCTCCTCATGAGACGGAAGAGCCGCGAAATGCGCGCAATGCTCCATCGGCACGGCCAGGGAACGGCTGCTTCGATTACTAAACGAAAATAAGGCTGTTTACGTCGTTATCGGCGCCAGCGTTTATTTCCCTTCTCTCGAGGACATGATCCTCATGAAGACGGCGGCGGGACGCGCGAAAGACAAAGAAGACCTGAAGTTCCTGAAAAGGCTTCTCAAAAAGAGAAATTCGGCTTCTCGCTAAGCCTTATTCTTGGAAATTGCGACGAGCATGCGGCCGAGCCGCTTGTGGCCGGCCTTGAGGTACCAGCGGGCCCACCAGCCGATCAGGTCGCCCGCGGACCAGCCGTCCATGTTCTGCTTCAGTTCGCCGTAGGCCTGCTCGGCCGCTTCGTCCATCTGCTTGGCTTGGGCTTCATCGAAGGGCATGTTCACTCTCCCTCGTATTATATAGACGTCCGGGAGCCGGCGCTATCTCATTGGCCGCTCACGGCTTTCTCAGGCCCCCCGAAATGGAATATTCTGGTCTCTTCGGCGTCTTCTGTATGACATGAGGGAGAAAGCCGCTTGACCATGTTGGACGGGCAGCGCGAGCCGGGCGAAACGGGCGGGCCTAGCGTATCGGGTCGGCCGGTCGACAAGGCTGACGGCCTTTTTGGCCGCCTGACGGCCTACCGTGAGGACGTTTTCCGGGTTTGCCTGGGCTTCTCGCGCGACGCCGCCGAGGCCGAGGACCTCTGCCGGGACGTCTTCCTCAAGGCCTTCGGCCGAGGCGAGACGCTGCGGAGCTTGGAAGGAGCCCGAATCTGGCTCCTGCGGATCGCCCGCACCACCTGCCTGGATTGGATCCGATTCAACAGCCGCCGTCCTACAATCTCGCTCGAAGCCCTGCCCCGCGGCATCGCTACGACGGAAACGATGGGCGCTCAGGCTGCTGACTGCGTCCACCCTCCCGGCGAAAATCTCCAGGCCCGCCGAGAGACCGCCCTGGCCAGAGTCAAGTCCGCGGCCGCGGACCTGCCCCGCCGCCAGCGCGAGGTCTTCATCCTCCGCGAATACGGCGGTCTGTCCTATGAAGAGATCGCCCATACCTTGAAGATCAAGCTCGGCACCGTGATGTCGCGGCTCAATCGGGCCCGCAAGGCCGTTGTCGCCGCCGTCCGCCAGGCCAGCGAGGAAAGCCATGAGTAAAGCGAGCGATCGCAGAAAGAGAAACGCGCCGGCCGAGCTCCCCGGGGACATTCGCGATCTCATCCGGGACGAGATCGCATCCAGCCAGGATCGATTCCGGGCGAGCGCTTTCGAAGCGAAGCTTCGGCTTGGCATGAGAGAAGCCGTCCGGAAAGATGCCGGCGGAGCCCGCCGCCCCCGCCCCTCCGCCTTCCGCCGCTGGGCGCCCGTCTGCGCCGTCGGCCTGATCGCTCTGGCCGTCGTGATCGCCGTCCCCTCGAAGATCAATATCTCTAAATCCAAGCCTAATCCCATGCTCGCGGCCCTCGGGCTGCTTCCGGGAATTCAGTCCATGAACAGGGCGGCCTACGAGCCGGCCTCCGCCTCCGACCCCGCTGCCTTGGCTGAGTCGCCTCTAATCGGGGCGCTTGCGGCCATGGCCGCGGCGTCGTCGTCCGCCTCGGACGCTTCCGCGCCGGCTCCCTCCGTCCTCGTTCCCCGCTACTCCCTCGAACGGAAGATCGAGATCCTGACCGAAGAACGTCCCATCGAGCGCGCGCTAGTCTTGATAAAATCCAAATCCGGGGAGGTTTAAAAAACCCAATGAAGAAAGCTCTGATTCCGTGTCTCGTCCTTCTGCTGGCCGCCGCCTCGTGGGCTGCGCCGCAGACCATTTCGCACGACGGCGCCCAGCGCGAGCATCAGCATCAGGAGGCGGCGGGCCCGTCCGAGCAGAAGCCCCACGCCCAGATGTCGCCCCAGGCGGGAAGCGCCATCCTCGACGCCTACATCGACACCCTGAGCGGGATGGCCCGGCAGGGGATCACCGACAGCCTCGACAAGAGCCTGCAGGAGTTGATGCTGGCGGCCAAGAAGGCCCGCGATGCCGGGCAGGTCGACTCCGTCTTCTTCTACCGCTTCAATCGTTTGTTGGCCGTGACCAAGCTGGTCGCTGTGCCGGATCCGAGGGGGGTTCTTGCTCCCGTCATCCTGGATGTTTTGGGAAATTTTGTCCTGGACAAGCTCGGCCATGATGAGTACCGGGCTGGCGGCAAGGGACCGGAACGGGCCATCAACTATGTGGCGACTGCCCTAAGCGCGGAGCTCATCGATCTCCAGATTTACCTGGACACGATCAAGGAGCGAGAGAGCTTGCAGTTCAAGATCCAAGAGAGAATGTCCGGCGCGCCCAAAAAGTAGGCTCGCTCCGTCCATCGCGCCGGCCGTGGCCGCCAGCAGCGGCCGCCGGCTGACGAATCCATCCGCCCCGTCCGGGCCGCTCCGGGCGGGGCGTTTTTCTTGCGCGCCCGACTCTAATCCGTTCTAACCTACTCCCAATTAATTAGGAGCTGAGAATAATTCATCTTTTCAGGCGTCCACTAAAGTGGATAACAATTTGCTGGAAGCTTTAAGGAGGATCACATGGAGGAACAGGGCCTTGTTCCTGCTGAACGGATTGAGAGATCGATCTTTATACTCCGGGGGCAGAGAGTCATGCTCGATTCGGAACTGGCTGCGCTTTACGATGTGAATGTTAAGGTTCTCAATCAAGCTGTCAAACGAAATGCCGACCGCTTCCCCTCGGACTTTATGTTCCAGCTAGGTGAGGCCGAGATGGTGTGTTTAAGGTCACAAATTGTGACCTTAAAGAACGGACGAGGACAACATCGTAAATTTCTTCCATTTGCCTTCACTGAACAGGGCGTTGCCATGCTTTCGAGTGTTCTTCGAAGCCCACGTTCGGTAATCGTGAACATCGAGATCATGCGTGCGTTTGTTAGATTACGCAAGATGCTTCAATCCAACTCCGATCTAGCCCGGAAGCTCGATTCTCTGGAAAAGAAATATGATGCTCAATTCAAAGTTGTATTCGATGCGATCCGCCAACTCATGACTCCGCCGCGGGAGGCAAAAAAGCGCCGCATAGGCTTTACTCCAGATTAAAGCGGGGGATTTAGGACGGTTATTTCGCTCACTGGTATCTGACCAACGACTTCTCGGGCTGTCAACGGCAATGGACGCGGTACCCCAAGGTGTGTCCCGATAATTTTACTTTGGCATAAGTTCGGATAAAGACATAAATAATGCTGAAATATGTTGGTATATTGACATTCTATTTGTCATAATCTATATTATCATCGCAATGGAATGAAAAGAACCCTATACTCCTCCCTTCAGGCCTGGAAGCATTCTTCCGCCCGCAAACCATTGATTCTGAAGGGCGCCCGTCAAGTCGGCAAGACCTACCTTCTCAGGGAGTTCGGCCTCCGGGAATACGATGCGACGGCCTATTTGAACTTTGACCGCGATCCCAATCTTGCCGGACTTTTCCTTGGCAAGCTGGACCCGCAGATGATCGTGAAAAAGATCTCGATCTATCTCGGGATGCCCGTCCTGCCCGGCCGAACGCTCATCATCCTTGATGAGATCCAAAACGTCCCCTCCGCGATCGGCAGCCTCAAATACTTCCAGGAGGAAGCGCCGGAATTCCACGTGGCGGCGGCAGGGTCCCTGCTGGGCTTGGCGTTGATGAATAAGCCGACCGCTTTCCCTGTCGGCAAAGTGGCGTTCCTCGACTTGTTCCCCATGACATTTGGGGAGTTTCTCGAAGCCACGGGTCGGAGCCGCCTGCGGGATATGATCGATACCAAGGCGGACTTCGAGCCCCTAGACGAGATCTTTCACCGTGAATTGGTCGAGCTACTCAAGATCTATGAGTACGTGGGCGGGATGCCGGAGGCGGTGGCCCGATATGCGGCTGGCGGCGACCTGCCGGAGGTCCGGGAGGTCCATAATCAAATCCTGGCTGCCCATGAGCTCGACTTCCGCAAGCACTCCGGTAAGAACGAAGCCGTGCGGCTCGGCGCCGTTTGGAATTCGATTCCCACTCAACTGGCGGGCGAGAACAAGCGTTTCCTCTATTCTGCCGTCGAGAAGTTCGCCCGCGCCGCCGCTTTCAAGGGAAGCCTGCAGTGGTTTATCGAGGCCGGGCTGGTGTTGCGCTGCGCCAAGGTCAAGACGCCCCGCCTCCCGCTGGCCGGCTATCGCGAGGAGTCGATCGCCAAGGCCTACTTCTTCGACACCGGCCTTTTGTCGGCGCGCCTCGGGCTTTCGCCCAAGACGATCCTCGAAAGCGACCGGCTCTTCGTGGAGTACAACGGCGCGCTGGCTGAGAATTTCGTCGCGCAGGAGCTGACGGCCGCTGCCGGGATGGGTTCCGGCTCCAGAGGACCCTTCTATTGGGCCAGCGATGGGCAGGCCGAGTTGGACTTCCTGGTCGAATCGGAAGGCGGCATCTATCCCCTAGAGGTCAAGGCGGGCGTTTCGCGGCGCAAGCGCAGCCTGCGCGTCTACGACGATCGATACCACCCGCCGGCCCTATCGAGGGCCACGCTGATGAACTTCCGCCACGATGGGGAGATCTGGAATCTGCCCCTCTATGCGGTGTCGAGGTTCCCGGCCCTTCTTTCCCTCAATTAATTCTTCGCTCGCTGGTACCTGATCAACGCCGAATCGGGCTGCTTGGCCAGCGCGACCTCGAGCCCGTCGCCCATCAGCTTGCCTCCCATCATCTTCCGGCTCTCCGCCGTGTCCATGTTCACGACTTCGTAGCTCGCCCCAGCCTCCAGGCCCTTCAGTCTCAGCGTGATCGCGCCGTCCTTGTTCTCGGGCCGCTTCAGTACGACCAGCAGGCCCTCGCCGCCCTCCGGCAGATCAAGTTGATAGGCCACCCAGGCGTCCTTGGCCTGCGAGTACTTGGTCAGCGGGTAGTAGTCGCCGTAGAAATACTTTCTGATGCTTAAGTACTGTTCTATCTGCGCTTTGGCCGCCTCCGCCGCCGCCTCGTCGTCCTTCTCAGGCAGCTTGACGTTAAGCCCCGCCGTCATGACGCTGCGCCATTGATACTCATTCCCGGCGGCCATCACGGCGCCGTCCGACATGTGGAGCGGGACCCAGGACATCAGACCGAAGGAGTGGCCCTGGATGACGCGGGCGCTGTCGGGGTAGTCGGTCCGCCACAGCGCCGTAGCCCGCCCGATCGTCTCCAGGTCGATCCGCCGGCCGCCGCTGGCGCAGTTGTCGATGGCCAGTCCGGGGTGCCGCTGGAGCAGCTCGTCCCACATGGCGTAGAGCCCCTCGACATAGCGGATCTCCGTCATCCCCGCGCGGTCGGGCGTGTCGGCCTCCTGCCAGAATTCATAGGGCGCAATGTTGAAGTCCTCGCGGTACCAATCCAGCCCGAACTCGTCGATCCGATCCGAGAGCCAGTCGGTCAGGAACCGCCGCGCCTCCGGGTGGCCCATGTTCCAAAGCATATCGTTTTCCGCGATCTGGCTTCTCCGGCCCTCCCACAGCATCCAGCGCGGGTCATTGTGCGGCACCTTCCAGTCCATGTTGTGCTGCTTGTACTCCGGCGTCCCGCCCTTGAGCTCCAGCAGCCAGCCCGGCTTGCTCAGGAAGGCCGCCCATTCCGTGCCCCGGCAGACCCGCTGCGGCTCGAACCACAGCAGGAACTTGCGACCTGTTTTGTGCAGCGGCTCGCTGATGGCCTTGAACCCCTGCGGGTAAAGCTCCCTGCGCACGGCCCAGTCGCCGGGGCTTTTCCACCAGGTCGGCCCGCCGAACCACTCGGCGTCGATCCAATACATCTCGATCGGAAGCTGCCGCTCCTCGATCCGCCGGATCACCTTGAGATGGTCGGCGGCCGGGCTCCCGCCCCACCCGGTCAGCAGCACCGGCAGGACGAGCGGCTTGCCGTCCGGCATGGGCCGATGGTGGGCCAGGATGAATCGGCGCAGGAGGTTTTGGCCCCGCACCGCCTCGCCCTGCCAGAACATCGCCAGCATGCGCGGCGTGCGGATCTCCTCGCCGGGGTGGAGCACAAGATGCGTCTTGGCCATGCCCGACCCGATCCGCAGCCGGTCCGCGGCCTCCCGCTCGAACGTCGCCGCCCATTCGCCCGACCAGCCGATGCCCAGGATCATCCCCTGGCCGCCCATATCGAGGTTGAAGAAGGGCAGGAACTCGCTGGACGACCGCCCGCCTCCCGGCTGCAGGCGCAGCTTGTCGCCCGGCCCCAATGCCTTATCGATGGGAGCGAAGTCGTCGTTCCAGCAAACGGCGCCCTTGGCATAATGGAGGACCGGGGGAGCCGCCTTGTCGCTCACCGCGAGTGCCGCATCCAAAGGCAGAATGCTCTCCAGGATGGGCGAGTCGGCGGTCCCGGTGTTCTTGAAGTGCATCACCCACTCGACGGCGGGGAAGTCGGCAAACACGACTGCCTCCGCCCGGACCTCGAGGCCCGTGGCGGGATCGGCGTATGTCTTGGTCACTATCTTCCGCCCATCCTGGCCGGTGCTCGAATCAGATTTCTGTCTCCATTGGGAGAGGAATTCGGCCGACGGGCGCTCGCCATATGTGAACGAAAAAAGCCCGCCCAACGGCTTTATCGCCGCCATCTCCATTGCCGCCCCGGTCTCTCCCGTCGTCTTAGCCCCCAATTCGACCGCCCATCGCCCCGCTGCGGTCATTTCGGCGGCCTTGCCCTGGGTCTGGGTCGGGACGGCTTTTGCGGCCGGCTTTGCGCAGGCAATGAATATCGCGGCCACAACCGCAAAGGGCAGTATTTTACAAGCTTTTGCTTTCATGGTGCTCTCTCTGGAAAAGGATTCGAATCGACGTTTATACAAACTTTCGATCGTTCGAAGAGCTGGGGCTACTTATGGCGACGGGAGTATGAATCTCGCATGTTCTATTCGTAACATTTCAAATGGATTCAGGCACTTGATCCCGAGGCCAATACATACGTTTGGGATCTTGATTTTACGCACTGTGTTTGCAGGTACCTCATGGGTAACTACCGCGCAATGAGATATCTGGAATCTGCCCCTCTATGCGGTGTCGAAGTTCCCGGCCCTTCTTTCCCTCAATTCCCCTCCGGATACAGCAGCGCGTTAAGCCGCAGCTTATACGTCCCATGGGCCTGGGCCCGGTTCTGGCAGGAATAGGCCCGCTGACGAGTTCATCCGCCCCTGCGTTCCTCCTCAGTGTCGCATTGATAAATAACCGGTGTTTGAGCGTCTCCTAAATAGGGGATGGCGTGGCCATCGGATAGCGCCAAAAGATAGCACTTGACAATAGTATCAATATAAGTATCATCATGGTTGATAAGATATCGATCATTATCGGCAGGATGAGGGGAAATCCTGTCGGGGTTCGTTTCGTCGATTTGTGCATGGTTTGTGACCGGTATTTTGGTCCGCCAAGGCAATCGGGCAGCCATAGGATGAGATACAAAACACCCTGGCCGGAAAGCCCCAACATTAATATTCAAAACAGCCGTGGGAAAGCCAAAGCCTATCAAGTGAAGCAAGTGTTGTCGGCCATCGATAGGCTGGAGAAACTCGATGAGCCCAAAGGATGATCGATACACATATCGAATCACCTGGTCCGAAGAGGATCAAGAGCATGTCGGCCTCTGCCTGGAGTTTCCGGGCTTAGGCTGGCTGGCCAAGACGCCAGAAGGGGCCTTGCGGGGGATCCGGAAAATTGTTACAGAAGTCATCGCTGATATGGAGAAAAACGAGGAACTGATACCATCGCCGCTTGCAGGGCGTTCTTACAGCGGCAAGTTCATCGTTCGTGTCCCGCCCCATGTGCATCGAAATCTTGCCATGCGGGCGGCCGAGGAGCGGGTCAGCCTCAATCGCCTTATCAGCGCCAAGCTGAGCGGCGAGTAAGAGGCGGCGGCAGGCGAAGGAGTCGGCGCGCTGGCCGGGCGCCTCAATCAATGAGTCCCTACACCCCCTGCGGATACAGCAGCGCGTTGAGCAGCAGCTTATACGTCCCATGCGCCTGGGCCCGGTTCTGGCAGGCGATGCCGATCAGCACGACCCGCCCCTTCTTGTGCTTGAGATCGACCACGGCCGCCCGCCTGGCGATGACCTCCTCGCCCAGCAGCCAGCCGCTCATCAGCACGCCGTTCTCGGCAAAGCTGGCCACGACCTTCCGCTCCCAGTCGCCCGTCCCCGGCAGCCACGTCTCCAGCGCCAGGCTCTCGGTGAAGACGGCCGGCGTCTCCGGCTGCAGCCCCCAGCCGATCGGCGTTGCTGTGTCGACGTCGAGCTTGAGGATGGACATGGGGCAGAAGAACTTCGTCGGCTCGATCTTCTCCACCACGTTCTTCACCGGCGCCTCGAATTCCTTGATGGCCATCTTGCAGGCCTCATTCAGCGTGACCAGGATGCCGCCCGCCTCCACAAAGGCCTTCAGCGCGTCCACGCCTTCCTTCTCCAGCCCGCCCTCGTATCCGGGCGGCAGGGGATTGAACCAGCGCGCATAAGGCGACGCCGGATCGATCTTGCCCGTCTTGATGATGTCGGGATTCTCGCTGGCGAAGATGATGACATCGTATTTCGCCTTCAAGTCGATCTTGGGCGCCGCCTTGGCCGGCTTGGCCTCGGGCTTGGCGTCGGCCGCCGGCTTGGGCCCCCGGAAGTCCGTGTTCTTCAGGGTGGCGTAGGGGATGCCCAGGTCGTCCAGGACGTAGCGCGACCAGCCCTCGTCCATGCTCGACCACCAGGACTGGTAGAGGCCGATGCGCGGATTCCTGATCGCCGCCGCCTCGATGCCGTCCAGGCCATCCAGCGCCCAAGCCGTGGCGTGGCGCTTGTCGACGATCCCGTCCAGCGCCTTCCTCACCTCGGGCGTGTTCTTGACGATGAAGCTTCCGGCCGGCGCCTCGAAGCCCTTGCCCGCGATCCTGCCCTTAGCCCGCCAGACTTCGGCCTTGTCCTTGAACAGGGCGAACACCGCGGCATAGGAGGCGTTTTCCCGTGCGTCGAGCACGAAGAACTTGGGGGCCGCGCTCGCCGCCTCTCCCGCCCCCTCCGCGACACCCTTCACCCCTCCCACACCCCCATACCCCACCTTCTCCACCCGCTCCAGCTTGGCCGCGAACGGCTTCTCGATCTGGTCGCACAGCACACCCATCTGCAGCGGCAGGGTCCAGCCGGCGTTGTCGTAGGGTGGGATCGGCGGCCCGCCCGGATACTCCCTGAGATCTGGGTACTTCTGCCGCTCCAGCAGCGCCCACACAAAGGGCTTGTACGGCTGGGCCAGCTCGACCACATACGACCCCGCCCCATACACCTTTCCATCCGCCACGAAATCTTCCTTGGCCCGCTGGATCTCCACACCCCCGAACTCCAGTATTTCCAGCATCTTGACCGCCGTCGGCGCATCATTCTGCTTGGCCGGGATGACGAACGCATACGGCTGGCCCTTGTCCTTGGTCTCGATGGCGGTCTTGGCCATGAGGTAGGAGTTCATCAAGAACTCTTCTTTGAACCTGGCCGCCGTCTGGATCAGGCTCAGGCTCAGCGTCATCTCGTAGTCCACGATGTCCCGCAGCCGCCACCAGCCGCCCGGCCACGGGTCGGGGAACTCCATCCGCCGCTGGGTGTAGGTCTTGGGGATCTCCGTCGGCTCGACGTAGATCGGTGTCGCCAGCTTGACCGAGGCCATCTCGCTCAGGATCCCGACCACGTTGTGCATCCACGATGTGTCGTCGCAGGCCCCGATCCACCAGCCGGTGAAGCTTCGCCCGTGCACCACCCCCGGGAACCCAGCCCTCTGCAGGTCGAAGGCCATGCTGGCCCCGATGAGGTTGACGCCCCGCCACAGCAGCGGCTGGACGTTGGGCACCGGCGGGG
>DFYJ01000149.1 GCA_002383325.1 Candidatus Aminicenantes bacterium UBA4085 | reverse complement strand
CGTCCTGCTGATCATCTTCATGGTCGTCACGCCCCTGGTCCAGAAGGGTGTCGATGTCCGGCTGCCCGCAGCTATGAACACTTCCCCTATGCCGGAGAACCCCGATGTCGTCGTTTACCTTAAGAAAGACGGCACCGTCTATCTGAACCAGGACAAGATCACCAACCAGGACGCCCTCCAGAGCATGCTCGAAGAGGCCTTCCTGACCGTCACCGATAAGAAGCTCTATCTTAAAGCTGACGGGGAGCTGGAATACGGGGTCTTGATCGACCTGTACGAGAAGATCCGCGCGGCCGGGATCGAGAACATCGCCATCATCACCGAGAAGAAGACGGAGAAGGGATAAGCCCTTATCCGCTCTGGGCTAGGCCCGGGCTAAGACCGGCGTTCGGCGCCGGTCTTAGCCCGGATTATTTTCCTTCTCTTCCCCCCTTTTCGACTCTCCGCTTTCTCTTCATCAGCTCTCCCGGCTTTTTCTCCCACTTTGTCCGGGCTTGAGGGTCATCCTTTTCGTATCGCCGCGCTCTTCGTCTCGCGGCCCAGGGCCTCGTTGAGGCTGCCCGTCCTGTATCCCCCCAGGTCCACCGCCACATAGAGGTATCCCAATCGGCGCAGGCCCCTCTCGATCCGCCGCCGGACCCTCGGCTCGAGCAACCGGCGGAAGTCGGACTGCTCAACCTCGATCCGGGCCACGTCCCCGTGATGCCGGACTCTGACCTGTCCGAATCCCATCCGGGCCAGCAGCTCTTCAGCCCGGCCTATTTTCCCCAGAGCTTCAGGCGAGATCGGCGTTCCGTAGGGTATCCTGGAGGCCAGGCAGGCCATCGAAGGCAAGCTCCAAGTCGGCAGGCCGAGCCGCCTTGACAGCAGCCTGATGTCGACCTTGGTCAAGCCGGCCTCGCGCAGCGGCGAGCGGATTCCCAGCTCGGCGGCCGCTCGGGCGCCCGGGCGGAAATCCGAGGCGTCGTCGGCATTCTGGCCGTCGGCGACGAAAGCTAATCCCTTTTCCTGCGCCATCTCACGCAGCCGGGACATGAGATCTCTTTTGCAATAATAGCACCGCAGGGGCGGATTGGAGATGAAGTCGGGATTTTCCATCTCCGAGGTCGCGATGATCGTGTGCCGGACCCCCATCGTGCGGGCCAGCTTGCGGGCCAGCCTCATCTCGCTTCCGGGATATGTCGGCGAGGCCGCGGTCACGGCTTCGACTTTGTCACCCAAGACGTCGACGGCCGCCTTCAACAGCAGCGTGCTGTCGACACCGCCCGAAAAGGCGATGAGGGTCGATCCCATCTCGCCCATGATTTCACGCAATTGGGCATATCCGGCCGCGGCCCCGGGCTTCCTGACGGCGCGGACGGATCTTGCTTTCTTCGTCATGGGACTCCCCTATCAGGCGGCCGACGCCGTCCGACCGAGTTTCATACTCTCCCGCCGGCGATGACCCGCAGGAGGGCGGGCACGATCTTCCCCTCCGGCACCTTGCCCAGGATCTTCCCGGCCCGGAAGATCGTTCCGCTGCCCCGGCCGCAGGCGACCCCATAGTCGGCTTCCCGAGCCTCGCCCGGGCCGTTGACCATGCAGCCCATGACGGCCACCGTGATCGGGCGGTCCAGTCCGGCCAGGGCCTTTTCCACAGCGGAGGCGGTGCGGACCAGGGCGGTCTCGGACCGGCCGCAGGTCGGACAGGAGACGATTTCGACNNCCCCTCCGGCGCAGACCCATGGAAGCCAGGATCCTCCAAGCGACCCGGACTTCGAGCTCCGGCGGGCCGGTCAGGCTGACCCGGATGGTATCGGCCAGGCCCTCGCTCAACAGCAGGCCCAGGCCCACCGCGGATTTGACGGACCCGTCCAGCGGCCCGCCCGCCTCGGTGATGCCGGCGTGAAAGGGATAGGCGCAGGCCGAAGCCAGACGACGGTACGCTTCAACGGTCCTCCGCACGTCGGAAGCCTTGAGCGAGACCTTGATCAGATGAAAATCCAAGTCCTCCAGGATGCGGATGTGGCGAAGGGCGCTCTCGGCCATGGCCTCGGCGGTCGCGCCGCCGTGGCGAACCAGCAGGTCCCGCTCCAGGGAACCCGAGTTGACCCCAATCCGGATTGGCACGGAGCGATCCCGAGCCGCCCGAATGACCTCCTCCACTTTTTTCCGGCCGCCGATGTTGCCGGGATTGAGGCGCAAGCCGTCCACTCCTCTCTCCAAGCAGGCCAGGGCCAGCCGGTGGTCGAAGTGGATGTCGGCGATGAGGGGAAGCCCGGCCCGGGCCTTGATCCGTCCCAGGGCCTCGGCCGCTTCGGCGTCCGGGACCGCCAAGCGGACGATCTCACAGCCGGCCTTTTTCAGCCTGCGGATCTGGGCCAGCGTGGCCCGGACGTCCCGGGTATCCGTCTTGGTCATGGATTGGACGGAGATCGGGGCGCCGTCTCCGATCCGGACGCCGCCGAGGTTCAGGCCGATGGTGGAGCGGCGGGGCAAGGCGGACGCTTCGTTCTTCATATCCCGGCCGATTATACCAGCAAAGGCCGCGGACAAGGAGGTCTTCCCCCCCGAAACCGCGGCCCCGGCCCGGATCGGCCTAGAACGGCCACAGGCTGGCCCAGCCGTTGGGCAGCCTCTTGACGATGTCGTTGAGCAGGACGAAGCCGATCAGCAGGACGAAGATGACGAATCCGATCTGCATCCAGATCTGACGGGCCTTGGGCCCCAGATCGCGGCGGACGATGCCTTCGATAAGCAGGACGAAAAGCTGGCCGCCGTCCAGGACGGGAATCGGGAAGAGGTTCAGGATGCCCAGCTGGAGACTGATCAGGGCGATCCAGCTCATCAAGGCCAGGAAGCCCATCTTCAGGGCGGCGTAGGAGAAGTTGGCGATCTCCAGGGGGCCGCCGATCTGGCGGGCCGAGGTCTGGCCGGTCACCACTCCCTTGAGGAAGTCCACGACCAGAAAGACCAGCCGTTTGTTCTCCTTGTAGCTCTCCCCCACCGCGGCCAAAAAGCCGAATTTCTTGGTCGCCGATTCGGCCGCCTGCAGCACGCCGACCTTGCCCACCTGGCCCTCCCGCCGGGGGGTGATGGTCAGGGACACTTCGGCTCCGCCGCGGCGCACGAGAAAGGCCAAGGGGATCTCTGGATGGCTTTCGATCGTCTTGATGAACTTGTAGAAGTAGACTGGCTGGCCATCGATGGCCAGGATGACATCGCCCGCCTGGAGGCCGCCCTTCTCGGCCGGGGAGTCGGGCGTGACCATGCGGATCTGGGTCAGGACCTTGCCGTAGAAGCCGGCGTAGCCCATGGCGTACTTGGTCCGGCTCTCGGTGGTCAGGGACACGGGCATGGTCGAGCCTTCGCGCCGGATTTCCAGCTTCAGCACCCTCGTGGGCTTTGTCCCGACTGCGATCTCGACATCGTTCCAGGTCTTCATCGGCCGACCGTCAATGGCCAGGATGACGTCGTTTTCCCGCAGGCCGGCCTTCTCGGCCGGTGAGCCGGCGTCGATCCAGCCGATGTCCGGAACCTGGTCCTGAAAGACCGGGGTCGAGACGCCGACCATATTGATGCCGGCCACAATGACCAGGGCCAGCAGAATGTTCATGATCGGGCCCATGGCGATGATCAGGAACCGCGCCCAGCGCGGCTTGGCCCCAAAGTCATCGGGCTCGAGCTTGCGGCCCGGCTCGAAGGTGCCTTCGCCTAGAAAGCGGCAATACCCGCCCAAGGGCAGCAGGCTGACCCGGTAGTCGGTGTGGCCCTTCTTGAAGCCGAACAGGCGCTTGCCGTAGCCCAAGGAGAAAACCTCGACCCGCACACCCATCAGCTTGCCCACGAAGAAATGGCCGAATTCATGGACGAAGACGAGGACGCCGAAGACGATGACGAAGGCCAGGATGGTCCCGAGCAGGTTGATCATGAAGGAGTCCTTTGGTTGATAATGCGGGCAGCCTCGGCCCGGGCTTCGCGGTCGGCCGCGAAGATCGCGGCCAGCCCGTGCGGCTCCGCCCGGCGATGGCGGCGCATGGCCTCGGCCACCACCTCGGCGATCTCCCGGAAGCCGATCCGTCCGGACAGGAAGGCCGCCACGGCTTCCTCGTTGGCCGCGCTGAGGGCGGCGGGAGCCGTCCCTCCGGCTTCCATGGCCGCCCGGGCCACTCCCAGCAGGGGGAAACGGGCGGCCTCCACGGCCAGGAATTCCAGCCGTCCGGCCGCGGCGAGGTCCAGCGGGGCCGGGGCGGTGGGACGGCGGTCGGGATAGGTCAGGGCATATTGGATCGGAATGCGCATGTCGGTCGGCCCCATCTGGGCCAGCATCGAGCCGTCCCGCATCTCGACCAGGGCGTGGACGATGCTCTGGGGATGGACGATCACGTCCAGCCGGGCCGGCTCGACGTCGAAGAGCCAGTGGGCCTCGATCAGCTCCAGGCCTTTGTTCATCAGGGTGGCCGAGTCGATGGTCACCTTGCGGCCCATCCGCCACCGGGGATGGCGCAGGGCCTGGCGCACGGACCGGGTGCCCAGGCGGGCCAGCGGCGTGCGCAGGAAGGGCCCGCCGGAGGCGGTCAGGATGACCCGCCGCACAAGCCGTGGATCCTGGCCGGCCAGGCACTGGAAGACGCCGCTGTGCTCGGAGTCGACCGGCAGGATGGCCGCCCCGGAGCGGGCGGCCGCCCGGCGCAGGAGCGGCCCCGCGGCGACCATGGATTCCTTGTTGGCCAGGGCCACCGTCTTGCCGGCCCGGACGGCAGCCATGGTCGGGCCGAGCCCGGCGATCCCCGTGATGGCCGAGACGACCAGGTCGGCTTCGGGCCAGGCGGCCGCCCGCTCCGCCCCCTCAGGACCGGAGCCCACGGCGATACGCAAGCCGCCCAGCAGGAACTTTAGCCGGGCCTCGTCTTCCGGCCGGGCCACGGAAATGAAGCGGGGCAGGAATTCAGCGGCCTGTTCGGCCAGCCGGGGGAGGTTCGCGCCGGCGGCCAGGGCCACGATGCGGAAGCGGCCCCGATCGCGGCGGACGACGTCCAGGGTGGAGAGCCCGATCGAGCCCGTCGAACCCAGGAGGGAGATGCGCCGCATGAAGGATTACTTCCAGAAGTAGAGGACGAAATAGTAGAAGAAAGGCGCGGCCAGCAGGTAGCTGTCGATCCGATCGAGGAACCCGCCGTGGCCGGGCAATAGATTGGAGGAATCCTTGACCCCTGCGGCCCGCTTGAAGAGGGATTCGAAGGGGTCGCTGACCTCGGCTGCGGCCTGGGTCAAGACGCCGCAGGCGGCCGCCGCGATCAGGCTGACGGAGGGAAAGAACAGAGCCCGCGCCGCCAGGGCGCCCGCCACGGCGGCTGCCAGGCCGGCCAAGGCGCCTTCCCAGGTTTTGCGCGGGCTGGCGATGGGCGTCATCGGGTGGCGGCCGATGTTCTTGCCGACCAGAAAGGCGCCCGTGTCGCCCATGAAGATGACGATCAGGAGGAAGAGGACGGCCTCCCTCCCCTGCTCTACCCGGATCCAGTACAGGAAGTTCATGGGCAGGGCGACATAGAGGGCGCCGAACAGGGTCAGAGAGACGGCCGAGGGGAAGACGGCTAGCTTCTCGACGGTATTGAACGACCAGACGAAGTGGACTCCAGCGGCCAGCAGACCCAGGAACAGGGCCATGGCCAGGGGTACGCGGGGTGTCATGAAAGAGGCCCCGATCAGGCCGGCCGTAGCCAGGCCGATCCAGCGCTGAGGCCGCAGACGGCGTCGCCGGGCCAGGTTGTAGAGCTCCCAGAGGGCCACCGCGATGAAGATCTGGAGGAAGACGAAGAGGACCCAAGCCGGGGCCCAGACCACGAGCGACAGGAGCACGGCCAGGAGAGCGACGGCCGTAGGGACGCGCTGGCGGTCGCTCAAGGGCCCTTCCGTATCCCGCCAAACCGGCGGCTGCGGGCTTGGTAATCGAGGATGGCCTGGAAGAGGTGCTCCTTGCGGAAGTCCGGCCAGAGGACGTCGGTAACCCAGATCTCGGCATAGGCGATCTGCCAGAGCAAGAAGTTGGAGATCCGCATCTCGCCGCTGGTCCGGATCAGGAGGTCGGGGTCCGGCAGACCGGCGGTGTAGAGGCGGCGGCCCAGCTCTTCCTCGTCGACCTGGTCAGGCTTGAGGCGGCCTTCCCGCAGGATGTCCCGCACCGCGTCCACGATCTCGGCCCGACCCCCGTAGTTGAGGGCCAGCCCGACGGTCATGCGGCGGTTGGCGGCAGTGCGGGCTTCGACCCGGTCGAGCTGGCGGAGGAGACTGGCCGGCAGGTCTTCGCGCTGGCCCAGGACCTTGAGCCGCAAGTCATTGTCGATGAGCAGTTTGTCTTCCTTGACCAGGTAGTGCTCCAGAGCCCGAAAGAGGGCCACGACCTCACGACGCGGACGCCGCCAGTTCTCCTTGGAGAAAGCGTACAGGGTCAGGACCCGTACGTCCGTGCGGGCGGCCGTCTCGAGAATCTCCTTGACCGATTTCAAGCCCGCTCGGTGGCCCTCCACCCGGGTTCGACCTCGAGCTTGGGCCCAGCGTCCGTTGCCGTCCATGATGACGGCCACATGAGCCGGGATGCGGGCCGGATCAATGTTCCTCATCAGACGCTCGGCCTCGCTGCCGGGCGGGAGGATCCCCTTCCATGATTGGAGCATAAGGCCGCCATTATAGGCCGTCCCGGCGCTCCCGGTCAACCTGATTTCCTACGGATTTGGTAGACTATAGGGGTCGATTCTGATATCCTGGGCGGGAGAGGTCAGCCATGTGTCTGGGTATTCCGTCAAAGATCGTCGAAATCGATGCCGCCTCGAGGACAGGGCGGGTGGATCATCTGGGGACGAAGGTCGCCGCCGACTTCGCTCTTATCGAGGAACCCAAGATCGGCGACTGGGTCATTCTCCATGCCGGCTTCGCTATCTCCCGCCTGGACGAGGAGGAAGCTCACAAGACCCTGGACCTGCTGCGCGAAGTAACCGAGAAGGACCCTTCCTTCCTGTCCTGACATGACCAAGTCCGACCCCTTCCAGGACCGCGGCGCGATCGAATCCCTGCTCCGCCGGGCGGCCCGCCTGCGTCAGGCGGCCGGTCCGGCCTGCCGCCTTATGGAAGTCTGCGGGACTCACACCATGGCCGTCCACCGCAGCGGGCTCAAAGGGCGCCTGCGCCAGGCCGGCATCGAGCTGGTGGCGGGGCCGGGATGCCCCGTCTGCATCACGCCCGGTGACATCCACGAAGCGGCCGTCGGCCTGGTCACGGAGCGCCCGAACCTGATCCTGGCCGCCTTCGGCGACATGACCCGGGTGCCCACCCGCCGCGGCTCCCTGCAGAGCGCGGCCCCGGCTGAAGGCTCGTCGGTCCGATTGGTCTATTCTCCCCGCGAGTCGCTCGACCTGGCCCAGCGCTGCCCGGACAAGGAAGTCGTGTTCTTCGGGGCTGGATTCGAGACGACCATCCCCGGCATTGCCCTGACCGCCAGGCGGGCGGCCCGGGAGGGCGTGGGCAACTACTCGGTTCTGACTGCTTTCTGGCTCATTCCGCCTCCCCTGCGAGCCATCCTGCAGGAGAAAGACGCCTATGTTTCGGGCTTTCTCTATCCCGGCCATGTCTCGGCCGTAATCGGGCCTCAGGCTTACAGTTTCGTGGCCGAGGAATTCGGCTTGCCGGGGGCCATCGCCGGGTTCGAGCCGGTCGATATCCTCCTGGGCATCGTCTCCATCCTGGAGCAGATGGTCGAAGGCCGCCCCCGGGTGGATAACGCCTACGCCCGGGTCGTTAGCCCCGAAGGCAACCGCCTGGCCCGGGCGGCTATGGCCGAGATCCTGATCGAGAAGGACGCCGTCTGGCGGGGGCTGGGACGGATCCCTCAAAGCGGGCTGCGGCTGCGGGACGAATACGCCGCCCTGGACGCGGAGAAGAAATTCGGCCTGGCCCTGGGCGGTGAGTCGGCCGACCTGCCGGGCTGCCGATGCGGCGACGTCCTCAAGGGTATCGTCGAGCCGCCGGGCTGCCGGCTGTTCGGCAAGTCCTGCCGGCCCGACCTGCCGCAGGGCCCCTGCATGGTCTCCTACGAAGGCGCCTGCCTGGCATTCTACAAATATGGACGGAACCGATGAGCAGCGACCGGATCGGACTGGACCTGGGAAGCGGCGGCAAGGCGATGCGCGACTTCATCGCCGGCCGGATCCTGCCAACCTTTCGCAACCCGCTGCTGGCTCCACTGATGGACGCCGGACGCCTTCCGGAAGGCTTCGCCCTGACGACGGACAGCTATGTCGTCGATCCCCCGGTCTTCCCGGGCGGCGACATCGGGACCCTGGCCGTCAATGGGACGGTCAACGACCTGGTCGTGTCCGGGGCCAAACCTCTTTACCTTTCGTTGGGGCTGATCCTGGAGGAGGGCCTGGAGTGGGCCTTGCTTGACCGCATCCTGCGCTCCCTGCGCCGGGCCGCGGACGCGGCGGGAGTGCGGATCGTCACGGGCGATACCAAGGTAGTCCGCCGGGGCCAGGGCGACGGGATCTACATCAACACGGCCGGCCTGGGAAAGATCGTGGCCCAGCCGCGCCCCCGCGGGATCAAGGCCAGCGACGCGATCATCGTCACCGGGACGCTCGGCGAGCACAGCCTGGCCATCCTGGCGGCCCGGGGCGAATTCGGCTTCGACAGCCCGGCCCGCAGCGACTGCGCTCCCCTGAATTTCCTTCTCCCTATCTGGAAAGCCGGGGCCTTGTGGATGCGCGATATCACCCGGGGCGGCCTGGCCACCGTGCTGTTCGAGCTGGCCGAGAGCCTGCCTTATCCCGTGCTGATCGAAGAGACTGATGTCCCCCTGTCCAAGCCGGTCCGTGCGGCGGCGGCGATCCTGGGCATCGACCCCCTTTACCTGGCCTGCGAAGGCCGGGCGGTCATCGTAGCCCCCAAGGCCCGGGCTGAGGGGATCGTGAAGAAGATCGCCGCTCATCCCCTGGGACGGCGGGCCCGGATCATCGGGCGGGTCGGAGGCCGGGAGGGGCGAGCCGGGGAACTGCTCCTGCGCACCTCGGCCGGGGGCCTGCGCCTCCTCGAGCCCCTGACCTCAGAACTTCTGCCCCGAATCTGCTGATGGGGGTCAGGTCTTAAGATTCAAGATATCCCCCTATCCCCTGGCTGAATCTTGAATCTTAAGACCTGACCNNCCTGTGGGTCCTATCAGCCATCATCTCGTCAGCGGGCGTCCTGTCCTCCGTCCAGAGCACGCCGCCCGCCGCGGACCCCATCCTCGCGCCCGGCGCCTACACCCGTATCGAGTGCGACAGTCCCGAGATCGAACGCCTCTTCCTCTTCGCCCGCGCCACGCTGGACCACAACAAGGCCGCCTTCCGCGGTCGAACCGGCCTCGTTCGCGGCTTCGCCGCCGGGACTTCCTACCCTCAGATCTGGCTGCGCGACGCTGCAACCATCATCCCCGCATCGCGACTCTTCTATCCGCTTCCCTATCTCCGCAGCGGCCTGCTCGAGCACCTGACCATCCAGAAGCCCAACGGCGAGCTGCAGGACTGGCTGGCCGCCGACGGCCGGGCCGACAAGAACACCACGGAGACGGACCAGGAGACGAGCGCCATCCACATCGCCTCCCAGATCACCGACCTGGTCGGGCCAGCTTGGCTGGGCCAACCCGTCTTCGGCGCAACGGTCCTGTCCCGTCTGGAGCGAGCCCTGCAGTTCGTCTGGGACGAGCGCCGCGACCCCGGCACCGGACTCATCAAGGGGGCCCACACCGCCGACTGGGGCGATGTGGAGATGGAGGAGGCCGATCAGCAGGCCATCTACGCCGGGCCCGGCACGCATTGGACCGCCGACACCTATGATCAGGCCCAGTTCCACCGAGCTGCCCAATCCCTCGGCCGGATGCTCCGCCTCCTGGGCAAAGGGGCCGCGGCCGCGCTCTGGGAAGCCCGCGCCGACGACATCCGCCGCCGCACCGACAGGCTCCTATGGCAGGAAGCCCGCGGCTACTACCGCGTCCACGTCCACCTGAGCGCGCTCGAGCACGGCTTCGACGAAAGCATTCAATTCGCCATGGGCGGCAACGTCGAAGCGATCGACGCCGGAATGGCCTCGCCCCGCCAGGTCCGCCGCATCCTGGCCGCCGCCCTGGCCAAGCAAAAGGAGTTCGGGATGTCGACCGTCAGCGGCGTCCTGCTCCCTCCCTACCCCAAGGGCGTCTTTCAACACCCCCTGCTCGACGATCCCTACGAATACCAAAACGGCGGCCAGTGGGACTGGTTCGGCGGCAAGCTCGTCCTGGCCCTATTCCGCGACGGCGGCCGCGGCCAGGGCGAAACAGCTCTCATGGAGATCGCCCGCAAAGCGATCGCCAACAACGGCCTCTTCGAATGGGATGATCCCCAAGGGCACGGGCGCGGCAGCCCGGCCTTTTCCGGCAGCGCCGGAAGTCTTGTCCGGACCATCGTCGAGGGCTTCTTTGGCCTCGACGTCTCGGTCGGCGGACTCAGGATCGAGCCCCGCCTGGGCGCCCGCCGCGGCGCCATCCATCTCTACTTCCCGGCCAACGGGCGTTATGCCGCCTATCGCTATGCTTTCGATCCGGCGGCAGGCCGGGCCGAGATAGCCTGGTCCTCGGACTGGCCGGAGCCGGCCCTGATCCGCCTAGCTTGGCCCGCGGGCAAGGAGGCGGCGCTGCAGGATCGTTTCCTGGTCCGTCTCGACGGCCGGCCAACGGAATTCCGTGTCGATCCCGGCCTGGACGGCCCGGTCATCGCCGTTCAGACCGGGCCGGGGCCCCACGCCGTGAGCGTCCAGACGATCAAGGCTCCCTGATCAAGGAGAATCCGATGGAATTCGCCGATCTTGTCCGCACCCGCTACAGCGTGCGGTCCTACCGCCGCGATCCCGTCGAACCGGAGAAGCTGGAGCGCGTCCTGGAAGCCGCCCGGCTGGCCCCGTCCGCCTGCAATCGCCAGCCGTTCCGGATTTTGGTCATCCCCACCGCCGGCCGGGAGGCCGAGTTGGCCCGCATCTACCAACGCCCCTGGTTCGTCCAAGCGCCCTTGATCATCGCCGCCTGCGGAGTAGCATCGGAAGCCTGGGTTCGCCGCGACAGGAAGATCTACGCAGACGTGGACGTGACGATCGCCATGGACCACCTGATCCTGGCCGCGACCGGCGAGGGGTTAGGGACATGCTGGATAGCGGCCTTCGATCCCGTCGCCGCCCGCAACGTGCTTCATCTCGAGCCGGGCTGGGAGCCTATCGTCTTCACCCCCCTCGGCTACTCGACCGACTCCCCTCGCCCCAAACAGCGAAAACCTTTGGCGGAACTGATCAAAAGGATATAAACGACCCCTCGGGAAATAGGGAATTACGTATACTGTACCCCTATTTTCAGGCCTTGACGACGTTCCTGCGGGGCCTCTTGACGGCGTTGCGGCTGTCCACGACCAGCTTGGCGTTCTTGACGATCCAGGCGTAGTCGTAGCAGGAATGGTCCGTGGCGATGATGACCGCATCGGCCGCCCGCAGCCTCTTTTCCGTCAGCGGCACCGACTTCAGATCCAGTCCCGGATACTCCCGGTGGCCCCGACTCTCCGGCACGTAGGGATCGTTGTATTCGACCTTGATCCCCTTCTTCCTCAGCAGATCGATGATCTTCAGCGACGGCGATTCGCGCTGATCGTCAATGTCCTTCTTGTAGGCGATGCCCAGCACCAGGACCTTGGCCCCCTTGATCGACCGGCCCCGCTCCGACAGCGCCTCCATCATCTTGTTGATCACGTAATAGGGCATCTCGGTGTTGATCTCCCCGGCCAGCTCGATGAACTTGGTCGAGTAGTCCACTTCCCGCGCCTTCCAGGTCAGGTAGAACGGGTCGATGGGGATGCAGTGCCCCCCCAGCCCCGGCCCGGGATAGAAGGGCATGAAACCGAACGGCTTGCTGGAGGCTGCCTTGATGACTTCCCAGACGTCGATGCCCATCCGATCGAAGATCATCTTCAGCTCGTTGACCAGGGCGATGTTGACGCAGCGGAAGATGTTCTCCAGCAACTTGGTCGCCTCCGCCGCACGTGTCGAGGACACCGGCACGGTCTTGACCACCACCTGGCTGTAGAGCAGATCGGCCAGCTTCATGCAGTCCTTGCTGTACCCGCCGACCACCTTGGGCGTGTTGGCCGCCGAGAAGACCGGGTCGCCTGGGTTCTCCCGCTCCGGCGAAAAGGCCAGGAAGAAGTCCTTGCCGGCCCGGAGTCCGCCGGCTTCAAGAATCGGCAGCATGTCCTCGTCGGTCGTCCCCGGGTAGGTCGTGCTCTCCAGCACCACCAGCTGTCCCTTGCGCAGATATTTGGCGATCATCCGGGTCGTGTCCAGGACGAACGACAGGTCCGGGTTGCGGTGAGCGTCCAGCGGGGTCGGAACGCAGATGATGACCGCGTCCGCCTCCGGCAGCCGGGCGAAGTCGGTCGTCGCTTCCAGCTTCTTGGCCCGCAGGTAGCTCTTCAGCTCGTCGGTGGAGATGTGCTTGATATAGCTGCGGCCCTTGTTCAGCATCGACACCTTGCGCTGGTCGATATCGAAGCCGAGCACTCGGAAGCCCTTGTTGACGAAGGCCTTGACCAGGGGCAGTCCGACATACCCCAAGCCGACGACACCGATCACCGCTTGGCGCTCGAGAATAGCGGCCTCGAAGGCCCGGCTCTGCTGGCTCATGACTTGGCTCTCTCCTTGTACCAGTGGATGGTCCGGCGCAGCCCCTCGTCGAAGAGAATCTGGGGCTGGAAATTCATCCGGGCGACGGCCCGGCCGATGTCGGCGAAGGAATGCTTGATGTCGCCGGGCCGCGGCGGCTCGTGGACCGGCTGAACCGGCCGTCCCAGGATCTCGCCGATGCGCGCCGTCAGGGCGTTGACCGTGATCCGCTCGGCGCAGGCCACATTGAAGGCCTCGCCGCCGAGGCCCGGCGTCTCGGCCGCCCGCAGGTTGGCCTCGACGATGTTGTCGACGAAGGTGAAGTCGCGCGACTGCTCGCCGTCGCCGTAGATGACCGGCGCCTCGCCCTTGAGGATTTTGGTGATAAAAAGCGGAATGGCCGCGGCGTACTGGGAAAAGGGGTCCTGGCGGGGCCCAAAGACGTTGAAATAGCGGAGGCTGACGGTCGACAGGCCGAAAGTCTTGGCGAAGGTCTGGAGGTATTTCTCCCCCACGATCTTGCTGACCGCGTAAGGTGAGAGGGGCATGCCCTCCACCCCCTCGATCTTGGGCAGATGGGGATCGTCGCCGTAGACCGAAGAAGAGGAGGCGAAGACCAACCGCCGCACCCCGCCCTTGGCCGCCGCCCAGAGCATGTTGAGCGTGCCCCTAATGTTGATCTCGTTGGTCGTGAAGGGGTCCTCAACCGAGCGCGGCACGGACGGCAGGGCGGCCTCATGGAAGACCACCTCCATGCCGTCCACGGCCTGCCGGCAGGTCTCCAGGTCGCGGATGTCGCCTTCCATGATCTCCACCGCGCCGCCCAGATGGGCCAAGTTCTCGCGCTTCCCGGTCAGGAAGTTGTCCAGAACCCGGACCCTGAGGCCGCGCCGGACCAGCCCCTCGGCCAGATGGGAGCCGATGAATCCGGCTCCGCCGGTGATGAGATAGGCGCTCATGACGTCCCCCCTTCCAAGAGGTGCATCTTATTCCAGGTAGCCGGCCGCCTGCAAGGCCCGCAGCAGCCGCTCGGTGCTCTGCTCCAAGGTCTCCTTGTCGGTCTCGATGACCAGCTCGGGCGCCTTCGGCTCCTCGTAGGGGTCCGAGACGCCGGTGAATTCCTTGATCTGGCCGGCCAGGGCCTTCTTGTACATGCCCTTGACGTCGCGCTGGGCGCAGACGTCCACGGGGCACTTGACGTAAACCTCGAAGAAATTCTCCATCTGGCGGCGGGCCGCGTCGCGCATCTCGGCGTAGGGCGAGATGAACGAGGTCAGGACCAGGACGCCGTTGCGGGCCAGCAGCTTGGAGACGAACGTCACCCGCCGGATGTTCTCGTCGCGGTCGGCCTTGGAGAAGCCCAGGTCGCGGGTCAGGTCCTGGCGAACGATGTCGCCGTCCAGTCGCTCGACCCGGTAGCCGCGCTCCCTGAGGAGGGCCGCCGCCCGGTCGGCGATGGCCGACTTGCCCGAGCAGGGCAGGCCGGTGAACCACACGGCCGCGCCCTTGTGATCATGTCCTTCGCACATAAAAAACTCCTTTGCCGGGACGTCGCCTAAAGGACGGGCCGGCCTCTCATGTCGGTTGGGACGGCGTGCCCCATCCGGGTCAGGATGGTGGGCGCCAGGTCCAGGATGTCGATGTCCCGGCGGATCGAGGTCCGGTCGGCGGGATCGTAGAGGATGTACATGCCGTCCTGGGCGTGGACGGCGTCGTCGGGGCCGGTGTCGTTCTCGGCCAGGTACATGGACCCCCAGCCCAGCGTCCCGGCCGACCGCCAGTAGAGGTCGTCAAAGTAGACCATCAGGTCAGGATAGTCGCCGCGCAGCTCGGGGTAGAGCTCGTTGGGCTTGATGACCCGGGTGGCCCAAGCCTCCCCGTCCGGTCCCCGCACGCCTCTCAGCCGCTCGGCCAGGGCCTCCCGCTCGGTTTCATAGTCTTCCGGCTTGATCACGCCCTGCGGCTCGCGGCCCTCCACGTTGAGAAAGATGCGGGCGTAATAGCCGCCCCAGCCCCAGGCCTTGGTCCGGCTCCAGTCGATGGGCGTCTTCTCGATGTTGGCCCCCCGCATGGGCTCTTCCTTGAGGACCAGGTCGCCCTGCCGGATCAGCCACTCGTTGACGCAGAAGGCGCCCTTCATCCGCTTAGCCCCGTGGTCCGAGACGGCCAAGACCACGGTGTCGTCCGGCACGGCCTCCAACAGGCCGCCGATCTTGCCGTCCAGGAACTTGTAGTAGTCCATGATGGCCCGCTCATACTTGTTCCCCGGCTCGTGCATGTGGTGGGCCGGGTCGTGGAACTTCCAAAAAGCATGCTGGATGCGGTCGACGCCGATCTCGACGAACCAGAACAGATCCCAGGGCTTCTCCCGGGCCAACCAGGTCATGACCTCGAACCGCTTGGCCGTCATGTCGTAGATGGCCTGCAGAATCTTATCGCGGTCCTCGGTCCGGAAGACGACGTCGAAGGGGTACGGCCCGAAGCGTTCCTCGATCTCGGCCTTCAGCCCGGCCGGATAGGTGTATTCCTTGTCCGCTCCCGGGGTGATGAAGCAGCCGACGAGCTGACCGGGCACGGGGTGCGGCGGGTAGCTGGGCGGGACGCTGACAAGGACGCTCTGCCCTCCCTGGGCCCCCAGGATGTCCCAAACCGCCGGCTCCTTGACCGACTGCGATGTGGCGATCCACATCCTGTCGTAGGTGTAGCCGTGGCGATGACGGAATCCGTACAGGCCCAGCCGCCCGGGATCCTTGCCCGTGGCCATGACCATCCAGGCGGGGATGGTGATCGGCGGGTCCGAGCTCCGCCTCTTGCCGTAGCGCCCGCCGGCGATGAGGCGGTTGAGGACGGGGAATTCAAGCCTCCGGTCGAGGACGATCTCGGGTGGGGCGCAGTCGAGTCCGACGACCATCAATTTGCGTGTCATGAGCTCTTCCTGCCCGCAGCCCGCCGGGGGGCAATGCCGGGCGTCAGTCGATGTATCCGAGCGCCTTGAGCCGCTCTTTGACTTTCTCTTCGTCCTCCTCGGAGAAGGGTTGGCCCTTTCCGGGTCCCTTGGATAGCGCTTCGCGGACCGCGCCGACGATATAACTTGATACGGTTTTGATTTCTGTCCCCTTGATCGCGCACTCGATCTCCTCGATCAGGGCCGTGGGGATTGTTACCGTAGTAAATTCCTTGCCCATCGCGCTCTCCTAGGAACGGGCCAAAACCCGTAAAAGTAAAGCCTTATATACACTATCCGGGCTTTCTTTTCAATGCCTTCCCGGGTGGCCGGACCGGGCCTCCTCCGGAATCCGCCGGTCCCTCCTTCGGTTCCGTTTGACAAGCCCGGCCGAAAGATGTTTATAATCTGTTTCTCATGAACCAAGGCTGCTGACCCGCTCGATATGGAAATCATCACTTACCCGTTTGTCAAGAAGCCCGCCTTCCTGGGTGTTCTCGACCGCAACCTGAAGAAGATCGAGTCCCGCCTGGGCCTCAGCCTCAGCCTGCGCGGCGACAGCCTGTACCTGGAAGGCGACCCCGTCAAGCTGGCCGGCGCCAAGGCCTATTTCGAGAAGATCCGGGATCTGGAAGAGCGCGGCTATGATCTCAAGGAGAACGACTTCCACATCGTTCTTGACCTGATCGAGGACGGCCGGCCCAAGTCCCTGGAGCATTACTTCCCTTCCGAGCCGCTGACTCTGTCGCGCAAGTCCGTAGCCCCCAAGAGCCTCAACCAGAAGGACTACATCCAGGCCATCCGCGATCACGACGTGGTCTTCGGCATCGGCCCGGCCGGGACCGGCAAGACCTACCTGGCCATGGCCATGGCCCTGTCGTTCTACCAGGCCAAGCAGGTCGCCCGCATCGTCCTGACCCGGCCGGCGGTCGAGGCCGGCGAGCGCTTGGGATTCCTGCCCGGCGATATGCTGCAGAAGGTCAATCCTTACCTGCGGCCCCTCTACGACGCCCTGTTCGACCTGGTCCAGGCGGACCAGGCCCAGCGCCTGATCGAGAAGAACATCCTCGAGATCGCCCCCCTGGCCTATATGCGGGGACGGACTCTGAGCTCGTCCTTCATCATTCTGGACGAGGCCCAGAACACCACCCGCGAGCAGATGAAGATGCTTCTGACCCGGACCGGCTTCGACTCCAAGCTGGTCATCACCGCCGACATCACCCAGATCGATCTGCCCCAGCCTTCCAAGTCCGGCGTCATCCATGCCATGAAGGTCCTGGCCCCGGTCAAGGAGATCGCCTTCTGCCGGTTCACCGACAAGGATGTCGTCCGCCACCCCCTGGTTCAGAAGATCATCAAAGCCTATGAGAAGGCCGACGCGCGGACGCGCGAGTAAGGCCCGGCCATGTCCCTCATCTCCTTCCGCAATATCCGCCTTTTCAAGGCCGGGCCGAACCGTCCGCCCATCCGCGAGGAAAAGGCCAAGCGTCCGCTCTACGAGACCCCCATCGTCCTGATCCTGGCCTTCGGGGCCGGGCTGGCCGCTTTGACCTCGACCCGGCCCCTGCGCCCGCTGCCGGTCCTGCGCGAGGGACAGGCCGCCCCGGCCGATATCGTCGCCCCCGAAGACGTCCAAATCGAGGACGCCGAGACATCCGACCGGCGGCGCCGGGCGGCGGAGGCCGGTATCCTGCCGGTTTACTCCTTCGATCCCAACGTTTTCCTGGACGCCGAGGACAAGGTTCGCCGCTTCTTCGCCATGGGCCGGCAGGCGGTCCAAGCGGGATCGCGGGACTTCGCTGAGATGCAGAAGATGGCCTATGACCGGTTCGGGATCGAGCTGGGGACGGCCGACCTGGAAGCCCTGGACAAGGCCGGCTTCGGGAGCGATCTCGAGTCCGCGCTGGTGGACCTTCTGGAGCGCTATGCCCGCCGCGGCGTCCTGCTGTCCAAGAGCCTCTTCAACGAGCGGGGACACGAGGCCGGACAGGCCAACTTGCGCAGCCCGGAGGGCGAGCGGACCGTCAGAGTCGAGGATGTCCTGGACGTCAAGGAGGCCAAGTCCCGCATCGTCCTGGACGTCAACGCCCTCGAGCTGACCGCCCGGAAGAAGGGTCTGCTGATCAGCCTGGCTTACGGCTTCCTGGCTCCCAATATCACCTTCAACAAGGTCGAGACGGAGGCCCGCATAGCCAACGCTCGGGCCCAGATCGAGCCGGTCTACTACACCGTGCCCAGGGGCCGGACCATCCTGCGCAAGGGCGAGACGGCCACGGCCGACGCTGTCCTGAAGATCTCCGCCATCAACCGCGTCCTGCGCCCGGACCTGGCCTGGCCCGCCGCAGTTGGGGCTTTCATGCTCTTCAGCCTTCTGTTGACGGCCCTCTGGTTCTACCTCCTTTCGCTCCATCCCTTCCGCGGCGCCCTGAAGCACTTCCTCATGGCCGGGCTGACCCTGGGTCTGGCCCTGTTGCTCTACCGCCTCGGCTCGATCCTGGCCGAGGCCACCAGCCTTAATACCCGCTTGTTCCTCTTCCGGGACGCCGCGAGCGCCTCCTTCGCCATCCCCTTCCAGTTCGGCGTCCTGCTGTTCGCCTTCCTGACGACCAACCCGGTGGCCCTGATGTTCGCGGTTATCAATTCCGTGCTGGCCGGGTACCTCCTGGGCGCGGACCTTCTGCTGGCCGTCTTCGGCCTGGTCGGAAGCATCGCCGCCATCTACGGAGTCAAGTACTACGGCAAGACCAAGCGGACGGCGGTCCTGCGGGCCGGCCTGTTCGTCGTCGCGCCGATCAACCTGCTGCTGGGATTGATTTTCTACCTCCTGTCCGGGCGGGAGGGCAGCCTGGAGACTCTGGCCGCCAACGCCCTCATGGCCCTGCTCGGAGGCATGCTGGCCGCGGGGCTGGCCTTCATGCTCCTGCCCATCTACGAGAACATCTTCCGCATCCTGACCCAGTCGAAGCTGCTCGAGCTGACCAACTCGGGGTCGCCGCTCTTCCGCCAGCTGGCCGTGGAAGCCCCCGGCTCCTACCATCACTCCCTGATGGTGGCCCAGATGGCCGAGAAAGCGGCCGAGGAGATCGGGATCGACCCTCTGCTGGTCAAGGCTGGCGCCCTGTACCACGACATCGGCAAGATCAAGATGCCCGAGTACTTCATCGAGAACTGGGACCGCAAGTTCGACGCCCACAAGGACCTGACCCCGAGCATGAGCGCGCTGGTCATCGTCAACCACGTCAAGGAAGGCGCCGAGCTGGCCCGCAAGGAGCACCTGCCGGCCGAGATCCGGGAGATCGTGGAGCAGCACCATGGAACCTCGCTGGTGCGCTACTTCTACCTCAAGGCCAAGGAGAAGTACGACCCCGAGATGCACAAGGTCGGCGAGGAGACATATCGCTACCCGGGTCCCACCCCCCAAACCAAAGGGGCCGGCCTGGTCATGCTGGCCGACGCGGTCGAGGCCGCCTCGCGGAGCATCAAGTCGCACAAGGAGGACAACCTCAAGCGGGTCATCCGCGACATCTTCGACGCCTGCCTGCAGGACGGCCAGTTGGACGACTGCGGCTTCTCGCTGCGGGAGCTGCGGGCCGTGGCCAACTCCTTCCTGGCCACCCTGAAGAACGTCTACCAGCCGCGGGTCGAGTACCCGGGCTTCAATTTCGAGGTCAAAAAGAAGAAGAACGGGGGACGGACGAACGGACATGATCGAGATCATCAACCGCCAGAAGCGCCGAAGGATTGACCGGGCCGGCCTTCTCCGCCTGTTGAGGCGCCTGACCCGCCTCTATGGAGTCCGCCGTCCCGGTCTGACTCTGGTCCTGGCCGGCGACGACGCTATACGCCGGTTGAACAGAACTTTCCGCGGCAAAGACAAGCCGACAGACGTCCTCAGCTTCCCGGTCATGGAGCCAACCCCGGAGGGCGACTTCCACATGGGCGACATCATCATCTCGGTGCCCCGGGCCGAGAAGCAGGCCGGCGGCCTCGGCCACAGCCTGGGCCACGAGATCGAGTACCTGGCCGCGCACGGCTTCCTCCATCTGCTGGGATTCGAGCACTTCCACGGCCACGAGACCGAGGAGGCCCGCCTGGCCGCGGTCCTCTGGCCGAAGGGAGCCTGACGTGACCCCCGGGGTGATCGCCGCCTGGGCCGCCATGGCGGCTCTTTTCCTGGCCGCCTTCTCCCTGTCCCTTTTCCACATGGCCATGGCCGACACGTCCAAGATCGCCATGAGCCGGTACCTGGAGAAGCGGGCCAAGGCGGTCCGGACTTCGGTTCTCGACCGCTTCGAGGAGATCGGCTTGGCCGTCGACGCGATCCGCACCGGCGCGCTGCTGGCCTTCTTTTTNNTCTTTTTCGCCGCCGGCCTGGCCATGCCCGCCCTAACCCGGAGGCCGCTCAGGATGGCCGGCGTCGCTCTGGCCGTCTATGCCTTGATCTTCGAAGCCGTTCCCCGCATCCTGGCCGGCCTCTTCCGCGAGCGCTTGCTGGGCCTTTTGCTGCCGGCCCGGCGCCTCCTGCTGGTTCTGGCCTCCCCCGCCCTGTTTTTGAGCCGCTGGCTGGGCCGCCGGGAGGATATCGAAGAGGCGGCCGAAGAGGACCGCGAGGCCAGCCACGAGGAGATCGAGACCTTCCTGGACGAAGCCCAGGAAGAAGGCATCATCGAGAGCGACGAGCACGATCTGATGCGCTCCGTGGTCGAGTTCGGCGACACGGTGGTCCGCGAGATCATGACCCCCCGGGTGGACATGGTCTGTCTCCGCCGCGACGCCAGCCTGCAGAAGCTCCGCAACCTGTTCATCGCCGAGAAATACTCGCGCATCCCCGTCTACCGCGACCGGGTCGACAACATCGAGGGCGTGGCCATGGCCAAGGACCTGCTGGCCTTCGGCGAGCGCGAGCACGACGACGCCGCTGTCGATGCCCTGCTCTGGCCGGCCGTCTTCGTCCCCGAGTCGATGAAGGTAGCCGAGCTGCTCAAGGAGTTCCGCAAGGTCAAGCAGAAGATGGCCATCGTCGTCGACGAGCACGGAGGCGTGACCGGGCTGGTGACGATGGAGGACGTCATGGAGGAGCTGGTCGGCGAGATCCAGGACGAGTATGACGCCGAGGAGGCCCAGATCACGAGCAACGGTCCCGGCGACATCACCGCTTCGGGCGACGTCAAGGTGGAGGAGCTGGAGGATCTCTTCGATCTGGAGCTGGCCGGAGACGACTTCATCACCGCCAGCGGCCTGATCGCCCACGCTCTGGGCCGGCTGCCGGCCAAAGGCGAGGTCCTGAATATCAAGGGCCTGAGCTTCGAAGCCCTGGAGGTCGACCCCAAGCGGATCCGCAAGCTCCGCATCCGTCGGGCGGCCGGCGACGAAGGCGAACCCCAGAACGACTGATCCGGGACGGGGCCGCCGCCCCGCCCGACGCCCGGGCCGAGGCCGGGAAAGAGAGGAACCGATGGCCATCCGAAGAACGCTCGCCGACGGGCAAGTCGTTCCCCCCCAAGCGGCCGGGACGCCGCCTGTCCCGGCCCCTGGTGTAGCCGCGGCTTCGGCGGTCAAGTCCCAAGCCAAAGCCAAAACTAAGGTCGCGCCCAAACCCCGGCCGAAAGCCAAGCCCAAGGCCGGGACGGCCGCCGCGGCCGATCGCAAACCCCACGCTCCCCGCAAGACGAAGGCCCCCGCCCCGCCCGCAACCCGCGTCGGCTATGTGGCGCTCATCGGCCGGCCCAATGTCGGCAAATCGACCCTGCTCAACCGGATCATCGGCCAAAAGATCAGCATCATCTCGGACAAGCCCCAGACAACCCGGATCAGCATCCTGGGCATCCACACCGCGCCCCAGGGCCAGATCATCTTCATCGACAATCCCGGGATCCACAAGCCGCTCCACCACCTGAACAAGCGGATGATGAGCTTCGTCTACACGTCGCTGGAGACGGCCGACTTGGTCTGCCTGATGATCGACGCCACGGAAAAGTTCGGCCATGGCGACGAGTTCGTCCTGGAGACGATGCGCAAGGTCAGCAAGCCGATCTTCCTGCTGATCAACAAGGTCGACATCGTCCGCAAGGACAACGTCCTCCTGCTCATCGACCGCTACAAGGACATCCTGCCCTTCAAGGAGATCATTCCCATCTCGGCCGTCACGGGCGTCAATGTGGACGTTCTGGAGAAGCTTCTCTGGCAGCAGCTGCCGCCGGGGCCGAAGCTCTACGGGGACGAGGACGTCACGGACCAGTCGCGCCGCTTCCTGCTGGCCGAGATCATCCGCGAGAAGATCCTGGCCCACGTCGAAAAAGAGCTGCCCTGGGTGACGGCCGTCTACATCGACGCTATCGAAAAGCGGGACCCCGACGGCGGGAACCTTCCTGAAGACGGCGGCGGGGAATGGGGCCATGAGCCCGACGTCGAGCTCGAGGACGGGGCGGCGCCGAGCGAATATGTTCCGCAGGAAGTTGAGCGGCCCAAAAGGCCCGCGCCCGAGGTCATCATCCCCAAGTCCGAGCGTCCGGGGGGGAGGGAGCCGGTGACGTACGTGAAAGCCTCGATCTTCGTCGAGCGCGACAACCACCGCAAGATCATCATCGGCCACCAGGGCAAGACGATTCGCCAGATCGGAGTCGAAGCCCGACGTGAGATCCAGGACATCCTGGAGAGCCGCATCTACTTGGACCTTCGCATCCGGGTCAGGCCCCGCTGGCGCGACTCGGCCGATGTCCTGGATCTCATCGAGGGGCAAAAAGAGATGTGACCGGACGCTTCCGGAGCCGCCGGAAGCCTCTGCGGAAGCCCGCGTCATTGACTTTGCGGGCTCCCCGTGCGAAAATCGGGCCCGTTTTCCCCCTCCGACGGTGGGTGTAGCTCAATGGTTAGAGCATCGGACTGTGGATCCGAAGGTTGGGGGTTCAAGTCCCCTCACCCACCCCACTTTTGAGTTTCCCCCATTTCGAAGAGAATGTCGAACGGCTTATTCCAATAGATCGTTGTATTTACACCCTTAAGTTCCCAGTTCGATACCAGGATTTTCATGATCCTTTGTTTTTGGGCCGGGTCGGCCTTAACATATTGATTCTTAAGATTTTTCATCAGTTCGAAGATTTCCAGGCCTTCTTCAAAATACTTCGAGTTTCTCTTCCGCAAACCCTCGATCTCGGCATGAATCTCTATCTGCCTTTGTTGGATCGCTTCGTACTTGGATTTAAAGAAGCCCTCATCTATTACGCCTTCTAGTTTGTCTTCATAGACCTTATGGAGCTTGGTCTCATTTCTCGAATATTCGCTTTGGAGCCTCGTCAGTTCGGTCTTAACAAATTCCTCCTCGTCCTCATGAGATTTTTTCAGCGCGGCTTTTATTAGGCCGATAACCTGATCATCGATTTGAAGCTGCCCTATCGCCTCTGCGAATTGCTTTTCAAGCTCCTCTTCCCTAAACCAAGTCTGTTGGCATTTCCCTTTCGATTCTGAACAGTGGTAATAGAAATAGTAGTCCTTATCTTTATTAGCGAATTGCCGCTCCGCGACAATGCTGCATCCGCAATAGCCACACTTCAAACCGATTCCTTTAAACTCGAAGAAGAGTCCTCTCGGATTAGGCCTATGTCTACTTGCGAATCGTTCCTGTACCCGGTCGAATAGCGCTTTGCTGATTATGGGCTCGTGCTTGCCTCTATAGCTGACCCCATTCCACTTCATCAGGCCGTAATAGAAAGAGTTGTGGAGGACTACTTCTAGCCCATGCTTGGTAATCTTCTTCTTGTACTTTCTCGTCTTCAATCCCTTTTCGTTCAGCCAATCTCGAAGCGATGCCAACGAGTGATCACCAGAGGCATACAACTCAAAAGCCTGTTTGACAAGCGGGGCTCTTTCAGGATCCTGGGCAATGATTCGCTCTAGAACTTTGCCATCGCTGTCGGTAAGCTGCTTGTTCAGGTATCCCAAGGGTGCCAAGGATGGAAAGCCACCGTTCCGCACTTTCTCGTTCATCCCCTTCTTTGTCTCCTCTCTGAGATTCCAGCTAAAGAAGAGCGCCATTCCGATTTCGATATAGAAAGAGAACTTAACGGGCGGAGGGGAACTTCGGTTTATTATCGTGCCGGATTTGACTAAACAGACCTTCAATCCGCGGTTCTCAATCATGTCATAGATGACGTTCGCATCTATCGGATTCCTGCTCATCCGGTCAGCTTTCTCAAACAGGACGATGGGGATGTTTTCTTTCTTGATTGTCTCGATCATTCGGGCGAATTCAGTCCGGCCCTGATAGGTAGCGGATTGAGATTCGTTGATCTCAGAGACGACTTCGAAATCGTTCTTCTTCGCGTAATCTCTAAGGAGCCTTAGCTGGGCATCTGGCGAGTAGCCTTTCGCCTGTTCGTCAGAGGAAACGCGGACGTACAGAATAGCTCGATTATCCATTGGCCTTTCTTTCGGTATCGGTCAATACATCCACCAGCTTTTGGATATTCGTCTCAATCTCTCTAATCTCCTCCGGATTCAATTCCCTTCCATAGATTGTCGCCCATCCTTGGAGGGCGTTGGCTTCGACATTTTCCATGTTTGTCTCATATGGTCCTCACTGTTCACCCACATAATTCTTGTTATGTCGATGAGGAGACTAACTCCTATATCCCTAACAGGCATCCACTGCCTCAGGTAGAATGGAAGCCTTGTGACTACCCCGAAATTCATTGAGAGCTAAGTTCTGCGAGGAGATCTCGTCCTCCCCCACCGGATATACCGTGTTTCTAGAAAGGAGCCTGCTCTTGCCTGATTTTGTCATTATTGGGAACTTCATATTGGCCAAGTCTTAGCTACCACCAGAATCCGTAGTATTCCCTTCACACAATATAAAAGACCGATCATGGAAAATTACTATTATCCTCGGCTGTACTTTCATAATTTGAATATTTTCTAGTCTTCCTATGGGTAAAAATGCTTAGTAAATCAACGCTACATCCATCTTCTGATCCCGCAATATTGAGTCGGGGTGAGCGAGCTCGACATAAACCTGGGTCGAAATCACGCTGCTATGCCCCAATCGGTCTCGGATAGCAAAAGCATTGAAGCCTGCTTTCGCCAATTTCACTCCACAGGTATGTCTCAGAACGTGCGGATGCATCCGCTCAATCCCTGCGGCTTTGCCATATCTCCTGCAGATGAAATAGAGTTGGTCGCCAGAAAGCCCTTCCTCTCGTCTGCTTTTCTGCGTAAAGAACAGAAACGGATTTACTTGAGCGAGGCGGGACTTATCCCTCTCCTTTAACCACGCCTTAATATATTTCTGGTTCTCGTCGCTGATGTTGTACCAGCGCCCGGCGTTCTGCCGTTTAACTCTCTTTACGAATATTTGATTCTCTTTGAGGTTCAAGTTCTCTAGCCTGAGTCTGATTGCCTCTGCTTCTCTCAGACCGTAGGCGAGCATTATCGAAAAAAGGCAGAGGTCTCTCTTCCGAATTCGATCTTTCGGATTCTTCTTAATAGCGTCGAAAAAGCGGCGCAATTCGTCGTCAGAGAGATACTTAATCGTCTCGGCAGTTGGTGTCGTCCAGGTTCCCGTTTTCATTTCGTCTTCCGCCCTTTCCTTCTGGGGATATTGAATTTAACTAAGTAGTCCCATACAGAGGCATAATCTACCTTCCGCTTGAATCCCCTATCCTTGAGGTCCTGGCGGGCAAGATCGGCAATTTTCACCATGCTATAGCCTCTCTGTTCATACATCCTCCTGAGCCATTTCTCGTTGTGGTAGAGGGGCTTGGGCTTCGACGCGTTCTTTTTCATGTTTGACTCCCTTCTAGATACCCCGAAAAACTTCTGCGCAAGGCCGCTAAGAAAGAAATATCGGTAGGTCCGTGTGATTTACCGGGGAGATTCTTCCCAGAACGTACTAATTGATCGGCTTGTATCTTCATATGTTGTTTATTTACTGCTACTTGTGTATATAATTTAGGAAAGCACGCACAAGAAATCAACCGTTTTCTTAGGAAGAGTTAATATTCGGAAGTTGCTTATCCTCGGTAGATCCCGAGGCTATCAGAGTATTTTCGATTGTCCCTTCATGCGGCACCGACTCCCATCCCCTAACTTTATCTTCTATGATCCCACTTCCCGCGAGATGAAGGGGAAGGCCGAGCTTTCGGGAGGATTCCTGTGCTTATAATGTGGTAGACTAAATTTTTAATATTCGTGGCCCTTATTACGAAAGACAAAGGTTTTGACGACCAAGGGGAAATAATGATGGAGAATATCCTCTATTACTTCGATAATCCTTCAACGGTACATTTCCGATGAATCCGTTAACCCCCATTATTGGGCTCCCTTTGATCAATTATGTAGGCTCATAAAATGTTTTGTTTCTTCTCAGAGGAGGGAAGCTGATGGACAAAAAGTATTCTGTGGAGTTTGTTTTCTTTATTACGGCAACCCATTGTTTTTTGGAAATCGAAAGTAAGAAATCTTCAGAAAAAAGCCCCATTTCGTTTTTTGGAGGCGAAGTCCCATCTCACGAATATAGAATCTTCATTAAGCTTAAATCAGATGAAACTAAATGTTACCTAATATTTGCTGAAAAGAACAAAGCTGCCTCCCTTTACGCAGGCATTTGCGCAGGTTCTAATTGGCGATTAATCCAAAACCCAAATGAATTGTTTGAACATCACGCCGATCTCGGCAAGGTAATTGTACAAAGAAATATTATTAATATTGCGGATTATGTAGATTACGATTCATTTTGGGAGATTATTAAAAGGGGGGATGAATGAACCACGATGAAGCGGAGTTCGGTGACATCCCATCCCTGCCAGAGGAAACCCGACCTATCTTCAAGAGTATTTGTAACGATATTATCCTCCTAAACGAGAATCTCGATTTTTATTTCACGCTTTTCGGTAAAGATGATAATTTTCCACTTTTCTCTGACACTGCCCCCGCCGCGTTTCGACTCATACAACGAACCGTCTTTTCGGATGTTCTCCTACGCCTAGGGAGGCTTCTCGACCCCGCAAAGACGGGGACGAATATCAACCTTTCTCTTCGAACTCTTCTCGCGTTCTTTTCTTACCATATAGATATTAAAGACAAATCCAAAATCATCTTTAGCAAAGTCGATCCGATACGTAAATGGAGAGATAAAGTAATCGCGCATAAAGACTATTTCTATGCGTTGAATCCTAAAAATAATCCACTTCCTCCGATCAGGATCGCCGAAATAAAATCTTTGGTATTTGAAATCGGAGAGTTAATAAACTTGATTGTGCAGAAGTACATTAATACGGAAATGGTTTTCAACCTGATCCAATTTGGAGACGGTGAGCATCTACTATTCTGGGTAAAAACCGGATTTGAAAAACTCCAAAAAGAGAGAAAAGACGTCCTCGCGTCGATAAAGCCGAAGTAGATGAAAGACAATGATTAAAGGGGGAACAATGTTGGTTAAAACTGTTCTGAGCATCATTCAAACTCTCGTAGTCTCTGTGACGCTCTTTTTCCTGATAAGGTATACGCGGGAAACAACGAAATTAAGACGCATAGCAGACAAACAATTAGATTTAAGTCTGAGGCCGTGTCTAACGATATACCTTAATCCCAATCCGTCTATTACGTTAAAAAATATCGGACATGGTCCCGCGCTAGATATCTTCATCACTCCGGTTGTTGAAGATAAATTTGTCTATAAATTTCCAAGGATTCATCTCCTAGAACCTGGAAAGGAAAGCATAAGCTTCCCGGTGACCCGACATAGGAATGATCCAGAACAAACATTATTATCGGGACAAATTTCGGTTTGGGAGATCAGAGATAAGGTCACTTTGGAGATATTCTACGGAAACTTAGGAGGAATAAGATATTACTCCATAGTTAAGTTTGATAAGTCTGATTGGACTATCAAACTCGATAGAACCGGAAGGATTTAATCCGGAGGAGGCGCCGAGGGCCAGAGGCCGTGAAGAGCGTGGCCTCGGATTTCCCATAGACGCCGTACTATGGCACGTGATTTTCTGTCAGGCTAAAAGTTCCGCATGAGCCGCGTGTTATCGCGTCCTGCGCGAATTAGCCTTTCCCTTCGACTACGTCACTCTTGATCAGAATATCCCGAATTTCGCCCGGCGCTTTCGCTACCGCACAATGCCAGCGCCCAAAGCCTCCGTGGACGTTTACCGCCTGCACCCATTCCTCCAGATAACGCCGTTTGACTTTGTCCTGCTCCGTGTCCTGCCCTTTGGTCTCCAGGACTAGCCTGGATTTCCACGGACGTTCTTTCTGCTAACTGATCGAGTCCATTTCAGTTCCCGCTCCTCAGGGAAGTCCCATAAATACAATGTTTTTCCTAATCTCCGGTTTCTTGAATATTATCATTA
>DFYJ01000028.1 GCA_002383325.1 Candidatus Aminicenantes bacterium UBA4085 | reverse complement strand
TACACAACATTTGACAATATCTCAAATTCAGTGCGAATAGCCTCTTGAAAGTTCGCCGGCACCTCTGCATCGATCTTTAGGATAGGCGGAAACCTCAATTGGCATACTACTTCTGTAAGAGGATTCTTCCGAAAGATAATCCTTTTTGCATCGGGGAAGGGCATGGTTCACTCTCTTTTATTATTACTATAAATCCTTGTCATTCATAATAACATAGTTGATTAAGGGTTATCAAAATATTGGGCCCGCAAGCTGTCACAAGATATCCCCAAAGATCCACTCCATCTTCTTCAGTGTGTCCGAGAACCTAACCTGCTCGAAATGGCATTCCTACGAACTACCGCTATAGTTTTTGGGGAATCCGGAGACAGCACAATCGTGCTTTGCACATATCCCCCCCTCTCTTTCTTCTAAGCCAGGATCGCCAATCGTAGATGTTTCAATTGAAAGCATAAACTCGCATTCATAAGAAAAGTTCGAAGCTCATATATTACGGCACCCCATCTTATCCCCCTGTAAATTCAATCTTTTTCCTCGTTTCTCCCATTCCGCTCCGTTACCGTAGTTTATCCGCTTTTCAACCGAATTTGTGACGTATTTGTGACATGGAGGGGGAACTCCATTTGGCCGATCAGATAAGCTATAATAGTAAGGCGTAGCCCCAATAAGGATACAGCTAAAGATGGGGATCTTTGAGATGAACATGATACCGGCAATTCAAGAAGTCCAAGAAGCGCTTGCACTTATAGGCTTATTATTGGACGACATGGAAACAGCAAGGCAATTAGTTGAAAGTGAAATTGCCAAGATAAAGCAAGATCCTGTCGAAGTGAGTGAACTCATCATTGAAAAGCAATTGCAGCCATTACTTAGGGTAATGACTCGCTCTTCATTTGCCGCCTTAGAAGGCATCTGTTACCGGATAAAGAATCTTGCCTTAGTGCTCTGCAACTATAAAGGCATACCTGTTACCCAGCAAGAGCAAGAAAACGTTTTAGAAAAGAGAGTCAATCAAGACGGTAAGGAAGTGAGTCATTATTTAGAGACACTTGAAAACATGAAATTCTCTTTCAAAATGCTTAATAAATCGTTTGGCAAAGAATACATAATGGTCAGCCACGATAAATGGATGAAAATGCGCAAAGCAGTTGAAATCCGAAATAGAATTACGCATCCAAAGAACTTGGCTGATATGAAGATAAGCGGAGCTGACTACTTGGATGAATCAGTAGGCTTCGAATGGTTTAGTGAAAAACTTGACGACTGTCTTAGCCAATCAGCTTCGTTTCCCAAGCTTATTCGTTCTCGATCGTGAATGCGTCATATGCGCGACATGGAGGCTTCTTTGCTTTTCCGACTTTCAAGCTCGTTTTTTCGATTCACAGGAAACTGGGGGGCAGATAGTATTAGGAGCGATTCTGATACGATTTGAGAAAGTCCATGCTCGAAAAGAAATACCCGTCCCTAGAAAGCCTGCTTCCCGGGGAGCTATTTAAAATTGATAATCCGCAAACGGCTCTCCCCGCAATTGCAAAAGATACTCGGCTTACGAAGATCATTGAAGAAACATTAGGTCAAATTCCGACACAACATGACCTTTTTTGCGAAGATGCAAGACAGATGCGATTGCCGCCGGAATCCGTTCATCTTGTCGTAACTTCGCCCCCCTATTGGACCTTGAAAGATTATAGAAAGACGGATGGGCAATTGGGATACGTCGCAGACTACGAGTCTTTCCTACGTGAATTAGATAAAGTCTGGAAGCGCTGCTTCCGTGCTCTAGTCCCGGGCGGAAGGCTTATTTGCATCGTCGGGGATGTTTGCCTCTCTCGAAAAGACAACGGAGGCAGACATACGGTTGTACCGCTTCATGCTTCCATTCAAGATCATTGTAGAAAGCTTGGCTTTGACAATCTCGCAACGATCATCTGGTATAAAATCGCCAATGCAAATCACGAAGTAGAAAATGGATCCTCGTTTCTAGGGAAACCATACGAACCAAACGCGATCATAAAAAACGATTTCGAATATATTCTAATGCAACGAAAGCCCGGCGGGTATCGAAGCCCTTCGCTCACAACAAGGATTCTCAGCGTTATCCCAGAAGCAAAATACAGAGAGTGGTTTACTCAGATATGGACCGGCATCTCGGGAGCTTCTACAAAGAATCACCCCGCGCCCTACCCGACAACGTTGGCCGCTCGGCTTATTCGGATGTATAGTTTCGTTGGGGATACCGTCTTAGATCCGTTCGTTGGAACCGGGACGACCTCGTTAGCGGCCTTGCAAAATGGCCGCAATTCAATAGGGTACGAAATAGACCCCCACTACATTTCGAACGCAAAAAAGAGAATTGAAGAATCGCTCGATATGTTTGTAGCTTCAAAGGTCAGCATTCATGAAAAACCTTGATCAAGCTTTAAAACTTGCAATCCGCCACTTTTGGACAACCCGGAACGCGCAGGCGGAAAAACAAGGCGCAAAAACGGGACAACGCGATGCTGGATCTCGGACCGCAGTTACCGGAGGAAAGCATCTTGATGGCTTCATCTCTCTCTGCCGAAACTTGCTTATTGAGGCAGGACTTCCAGAAGTGGATGTATTCTGGAGAAACCAACTTGAGCTTCCGGGTTATTTCCGGGCAGAGAAATGCTGGGACCTTCTGGCCGTCTTAAACGATATTTTTCAGCTCCCCCTTCCCGGGACCACTGGCCGATCCCGGAGATGCTTGACGAGATGGAGGCTCGGTTCGGACGCCGAGAAATGATCGTGGGTTTTCTGGCTGCCCTGCCATATTTCAACGCCATCACGTTCCGGTATTTCACCAAGCTCCACGGGCTGCCTTACGAAATCCGCGATGTCGGCGTTTTTCCGGTCACCCCGGAGCTCATCGCTGAGTGCGATTTCTTAATCCTTAAGAATACCGGTCTGACCCTACCCCCGACCGCCCAGCACCGCGAGGAATTTTTTGCCGTCCTTAAAGAAAAGAGCGGACGGGCCTTCGGCTATCTGGACTGGAAGCACTTCCGTCTGCCCGACCGAACCCAAGCCTATCTCTTTGTTAAAGAACGCCTTCTCAAATAATCCGGCCCATTCTTAATCGGACCTTACCCCTTAATAAAGGTCCAACCCCTTATCTCTTCCCTGCCGCGAGTGTCGTCGTTTTGCGCTCTTCCAGATATTCCCATCGTTGGTAGGCAGCGCTCAGCTCTTCTTCAAGCTCCTTCAAGCGCGCCTTGAGGGCGGCGACTTCGCGGCCCGCCTCGCGGTAGAACCCGGGGTCGGCCAAGGATCGATGGATCCGGTTCTTCTCGGCTTCCAGCTGCTCCAGTCGCGGCGGCAGGGCTTCCAGCTCCCTCTCTTCCTTGAAGCTCATCTTGACCGTCATCGGCCGGGATTTTGGCGGCGGTGGGGGGGAAGCTTTCTTCTCGACCGGCGCGGCAGGCGCTTCTCTCTGCCGCAGCCAGTCGTCGTAGCCGCCTACGTATTCCTCGATCTTGCCCTGGCCGCTGAAAACAAGAGTGCTGGTCACGACGTTGTTGAGAAACTCCCGGTCGTGGCTGACCAGCAGCAGCGTCCCCTTGAACTCCAAGAGCAGCTCCTCCAACAATTCGAGGGTCTCGACATCGAGGTCGTTGGTGGGTTCGTCCAAGACGAGGACATTCGCGGTCCGGGTGAACAGGCGGGCCAGCAGCAGACGGCAGCGCTCTCCGCCGGAGAGAGCCTTCACCTTGGCTCGAGCCTGCTCCGGCGTGAATAGAAATTTCCTCAGGTATCCGATCACATGCTGGTCCACACCGTTGATCGTAACCGTCTCGTTGCCGTTGGCCACGTTGTCGAAGACCGTTCTCTCCGCGTCGAGCTGATCGCGCGTTTGATCGAAATAGACGATCTCCAGGTTGGTACCCCGCCGGATCCGACCCTGCTGCGGAGCCAATTCACCCAAGAGCAAGCGCAGCAGCGTCGTCTTGCCGCAGCCGTTGGGGCCGATGATGCCCACCCGATCCCGGCGCATGATCACGGTGGAAAAATCACGGATCAACGGCTTGGCGGGGAAATGATATCCGACATTCTCCGCGGCGATGACCAGGTCGCCGGAGCGCTTTCCCGATGCGAGGAGCATTTTCACTCCGCCCGGCTGTTCCTGTCTCTGCCGGCGCCGGGTGCGCATTTTCAGCAGAAGATTGACGCGGCCCTGATCGCGGGTGCGTCGGGCCTTGACGCCCTGGCGGAGCCAGGCCTCTTCGATCGACAGCTTCTTGTCGAATAATTGGTTTTGCTTCTCTTCCATGGCCAGGCTTTCCTCTTTGCGGGTCAGGAAAGTGGCATAATCACAGGGCCAATCCAGAAGCCGGCCGCGGTCGATTTCGATGATGCGGCTGGCCAGCTTTCTCACCAGCAGCCGATCGTGGGTCACGATCACGATCGTCCCGCCGTAGGCGGCGAGAAAGTCCTCCAGCCAGGTGATGGCGTCGATATCCAGATGATTGGTAGGCTCGTCCAACATTAAAATGTCGGGTCCCGCCACCAGCGCCCGGGCCAGCAGAGTGCGCCGCTTCAACCCTATGGACAAGGTCGCGAACTCGGCTTCGGCCGGCAGCTGCATCCTGGATAGGATCACGTCGACCCGGCGGTGGATTCCCCAGCCGTTTTCGGCGTCCAATTGCTGGCCCAGCCGGGCCAGGCGGGCCATGAGCTTGGGGTCGTCCCCGTTTTGGTCCGCCAACAGGGCGCTGGCGTGATGGTAATCAGCCAAAAGCCGGCCTTGGGCCGCCAACCCGGAAGTCACGATATCAAACACCGGGCCGGTGATGCCGGAGGGGATTTCCTGATCCAGTCGGGCCGTAGCAACACCTTGGCTGCGGGAGACCGCGCCGCTGTCGGGAACAATCTCGCCGTTGATCAGCTTCATCAACGTGGTCTTGCCGCTGCCGTTGCGGCCCAGCAGGCAAACACGCTCGTTGCGTTCGATGTTCAGGTCGATATGATCCAACAGCCGGGTGCCGCCGTAGCTGATGCAGGCGTCCTTCACACTGAGCAGGGCCATCAGCCGATCGCCTTCATGATGCCCGTTGCCCGCGCATGTTTGTTGTCTTAGGGATGATCCGACGGAAGTCTTATCTTAACGCAGAGCTTGCGGCACCCCAAGTCCCCTCTTCCGCCGACCGTCTTCCGTTCCGCCGGGGGCTTTCCCCGGGAGGCGCCCCTCTGGACAATATTCCGATCGATCTACTCCTACGACTATGCCGACCGCACCGCTCGGATCGATCCGGCCAACCACGGCCGCATCATGGCGAACAAGCACCGCTGGCTTTGGTGAATCCGCCCCCGGCTTTCTACTTGATCGCCACGCCCATCGTGTCGCGGTGCATGTCGATGAGAGTCCGCATGTAAGGCCCGATGGCCTCGGGGCTGGAAAAACCCGCTTTCTTGGCAGCCGCTTCGCGCTGCTCCTTGGTCAGATGGGGACTCTCCGCCCAATGGGCCAGGTCACGGTAGCAGGCCAGGGTGAAGATGTCCCAGCCGGCGCCCTGATCGCGGACAAAGACCATGTACTCCGGCCGGCCCATCGCGACTTGATAGGCGCTCTCGCCCCGGCGCTCCCGGAGCAGTTCCTCCTGCTTGCCCGGCAGGGCCACCATGATCTCGATGTGATAGTAGGCGGCCGCCTGGAAAGCCTTCTTGACGCGGTCCAGCGGCGGGCCCATGACGAAGAGATCCTCCTTCCACGACACGCAGGCGTCCAGCCGGCTTCGAAACTCGGCGGGCGGCACCGCCGCCGTCCGGGCCGCCTTGGCTCTTGTCCCGAGCCTCTCCGGGGCATAGTACTCCGCATAGCCGCCCATGGGCGTGAGGATCATGAGATCCCACTGGTCGCCCTGGGTGTGCCGCCACCAGAGGGGCCGCTCGTCGCCGGCTGAGTCATAGAAGGCCATCCGCTCTTTGAGCAACGCGATCAAATCCAGGAGCTTTCCCGGAGCGGCCCGCAGGAAGGTCGTCTTATAGAGATAGGCCGGATCCGGAGGCTCCTGGGCCGCCGCGGCGGCCGTCCCCAAGCCCAAGGCCGCGAGGACGAGAAAGATCGCCGGCTTCGCGAGCCGGCCGTTTCGTCTATCCATGATTCCTCTTTTCCCGGGCCGGCCCGGCGCCGCTTATCATACCAGAGTCGAAAGGCAGGGCTCAAAGTCCTGAGCGGCTCGCGGGTGATTTCGTTGTGCTATAATGAGAGCCAGCAAGAGCCTGAAAGGAGCCCTGCCCATGCGCAAAGTCCTCGTCGTCTTCGCCCTTCTGTTCGTGCTGGCCACCGGCGTCATGTCCCTGGCCCAGCCGCCTTCCGATGATCAGGGATATCCCCCCCAGGGCCAGAACCGGCCGGGCGATCGCCCGGGCCAGAGGTACGACCAGATGCGCGGCGACCGCCGCTCCATCATCGTCCCCCTGAGCGCCGAGCTGGTCCAGCAGGCCGAGTACATGTCCCAGACAAGCTACGAGTACTACCAGGGCTGGAACGGGACGATCAACGAGTCCGAGCAGGCCATCCTCTTCAAGTCCGAGGAGTTCGCCGCTTCCTGCCGCCTGTTCCATAAGCTGGTCCAGGACCAGTCGGGCTTCTTCCGCCGCGAGATGTTGAGGACCAACCTCTTCAGCGCCTACCGCTACGTCGCAGCCAATTTCCGCCAGCTCGAGGAGCAGATGCGCCGGGGCGGGATGCAGAACGACTTCAACCGGACGCGCCGCGACGGCCGCAGCTTCCAGCCGCGGATGAACCGGCAGTCCGGATCCCGGTTCGGCCTGGGAGATTGCCGCCGCCTCTTGGCTCGGATCGAGGCCGAGTTCACGAGCTGGCGCTGAGCCTCGGCTCCCGTTAGCGCTTATCCGCCTTGGGAGCGTAGGACAGGTCGGGCCGGTAGCTGCCGGTTCGGGACTCCCGGGTCCGGATCGCCGCCCGGGTCCGCTTGGAGAGGGCCGCACCCTCCTCCCCCATGGCCGTCCAGAAGCTATCCTCCGCGGAGGCGTAATCGGCGGCGCGGCGGCCGTATTCCAGCCAGACGTAGACCGGCATCCGGGTGCCGATCCCGCCCATGTAGGTTAGGAAAGGGTCCAGGGCCCCCTTGGCCCGGCTGAGGGCGATCCATTCCCTGTTGCAGGCCTCGAACTCTCCGGCTCGGGAGACATCCACCCGCCAATCGGCCAGGAGATAGAGCCGGGAGGGCGATTGGGCGCTCAGGCGGAGGGCCCCGGAGCCGACAAGGATGACGGCGATGAAGATCCCAAGCGCCTTGCGGATGGCTTTCATGCTCCCCTCCTCCCTCTTTGTCTTAAGCGGCCTTATGGGCCGAGATCAGATGCGTGACAAACCCGCCAGCCAGGCCAGGTGTTCTTCCAGCAGCCCGCGGGCCGACAACGCCACGGCCGGCATCGCCCCCCCCCGGCGATCAGATCGGCCGCCGGAACCGGGTCGCCGAAGGAAACGTGGGGCCGGGCGGGGGCCGGACGCGACGAGAGCATCCGGCGGATGATCTGCAGGGTTTCGGCCAGCTTCTGGCGCCTGGGCTCCTCCCGGCGGAGCCGGACCAGGGGATGACGCAGGGCCCTGGGCCCGATGATCCCGCTGATGATGGCCGCCTGCAGCCGGGCCGCCGGGACTTGCCGCAGCACGATCTCCAGGCTGCGCGACCAATGCGAGAAGGCCCGCCCGGCATCCGGCATCGCTTCGGGATCCGGTTCGACGTCGCCTTGGGCGAAGATCAAGATGGCTCCGCCGCCCTTGAGATGATCGACGCAGGCCCGCAGGGCCTTGGCCCCGCCGCCCGCGGTCAAGGGCGCGAAAATGAACCAGGCGCGGGCGGCGGCGAAAGCCCTGAAGAGAGGGGTGTCCGAAAGAACGACCTTGATGTCCGGACGGGTGATGCGGGAGAGGACGGCCACGGAATCGAAGCCTCCGGGATGGTTGGCGGCTATGATGAGAGGTCCCGAGGAGGGGATCTTCCCCTCTCCTCGCGCGATGGGATCGATCGCCAATCCGGCTTGGATGGTCCGGGCCGCGGCCGGCAGGCCGCCCTCCGCGGCCGCTTCGTCAGCCCGGACGGCGATACGGGCCAGGCGCCCGACGGGAACGCCGGCCAGGGGCCCCAGCAACTTGTGGAGCCGGCCGTGGCGGGCGGCGCCCAGGGCGTAGCAGATCTCGGAGACGGCCGCGTCGCGGTAAGGCGACTCCCTGCCGTCGCTCCCCTTCATAACGGGAAGGCCCCAGGCGGCGGGCCGGTCAGACGCCGCCGCCGATGGAGATGCCGAACTTCCAGGCCGGGATCCCCGGCGCCTTGTCGTACGTCCAGGGGATGGAATAGAAGTAATTGTCGATCGTGAGCGGGGAGGCCGTGCTGCGCCCCAGATCGAGGAACAGCCCGATGGTCAACAGTCTCTTTTCGCCTACGCGAAGGATGAAATCGACGCCGGTCAGGAAGAAGAACGAAGCCTTGTTCACCCCCCAGATCACATCGCTGTAATAGTCCGACTCGTCCTGATTGAAGAAGCTGACATTCCAGACATTCAAGCCGTAGGCCAGGCCGACCCACGGCTCGATCGAGCGGCCGATCGGATAGATGAAGCGCCCGCCCAGGCGGAGCATGAGGTTGTTAGAGCGGTAGAAGACGTCTTCCCATAGGTTGTAGGGGCCGTTATCGTCGAAATAGCCTCCCGTCAGGGTTTCGCCCTCCGCCCCGACCAGGAATCGGGTCCGGTGATAGCCCATCTCCATGAAGAGGTCGAAATACCGGTTGGTGCGGACGAACATCCAGATTCCGTAGGAATTGCCCTGTCCCATGGACTCGCCGGCCGCGGGCAGGGACGGGCTCGTCCAATCGAAGCCCTGGAACTGGTCCCTCCCCAGGTCGAAGCTGAAGCGCAGCTCGATCGTGCTCCGGCCGACTCGCGCACCCGTCAACGGGGAAAGGGCCTGGGGCCGCGCCGCGGCCGCTCCGCTCGTCCCCACAACGAAGGTGAGGGCGACGATCGCTTTTTTGACTCCCGGGGAAAGAACCATGGCGGATCTCCTTTGCTGCCGCTCCTGCTTAAGATCATAAGGGCTGCCCATGTAGATTATAGGAAGCCGTCCGGCGCCGTCAACAACCGTCGAGTCGGCGCCGGCCTCGGACCTGTCATATTGACTTTCCCCGGCCTCCATGCCTACAATCGGATTAGCCCGCTGGCCGAGAGGAGATATCCATGAAAATCAGGCTGTTCGCCCTTCTTTCGCTGCTCGTTCTAGCGATCGGCTGCGCCATACCGATGACCAACATCAGCATCCAGGCCGATAATGACGTCAGCATGAAGCCCACCTGGAATGCCTACATGGCCTCGCGCCCGAACGCCAAGATCGTCCTGCGCGTCCCCGGCCTCACCAAGGAGATCACGCAGACCGAGATGAGCGAGAAGGAAACCTTCTATAACTCCCTCGAGAGACTCCTGTTGCAGGCCCAATTCACGGTCCGCGACCGCTCCCTGCTCAACGAGGTCCTGACCCGGGCCGGAGCCAACCTGAGCTACATGGAGATCCGCGACAAGGTCGACACCGACATCATACTCGAGATTGTCTCCTACAAGACGGGCCCCATCTCGGCAATGCAATTCACGGAGGGCGCGGCCACGCCGCCAACCCCCACCACCACCCACGGGGTCGTCCTGGATGGCCGGGTCATCATGGTCGAGACAGGCGAAGTCGTCGGCATCTTCACCATCAGGGAGATCCACCCCTACCCCGATTCCTTCAGCGCCGCGTCGACCGACCCGGCTCAGCAGGCGGCGCTCCAGAATATGACCGCGGAGCAACTCCAGGCTCTGTTGACTCAGCTCCAGTCCGGCTACGAGCAGATGTGGAGCACCCTGGCCAAGAAGCTGGTGGATGTCCTCAAGGGCAATCCGATCTCGCCCTCCCGCATCACCAAGACGGCCTATGTCCGGCCTGCCAGCACTTGGTAGGTCCGGACAGCGCCGGAGGACGGCTCAGTAGACGATCTGCAAACCCAGGGCGTAGTGCAAGCGGCCGGCCGCCAGGCCCGAGCCGTCGATGCTCACAATGCTCCAGGTCTCGCCCAGGTTTCCCTTGACGTTGCGGTAGTCCATCGAGTCGACGCTGCCTTCGACGAAGAAGGAGAAGCAGGGCGCGATCCAGAGAGACACGCCGAGGGCGAACTCCAACCCGCCGCCGATGAAGACGGCGTCACCGGCCTCCCCTTCCACGGGCAGGGCCGCGCCGGCGACCCGCAGATGGGAATAGACCAGCCCGCCCCGCGCGTACGGCTGGATGATCGATTCGGTGTAGGCATAGCGCAGGCTGAGGGACCAATTGGCCGCTTTGGCCGCGGGATGGAAGTCCAGGTAGGTGGCCTCAGGCTTGGCTTCGGAGTAGCGCGCCTCGACCGAAAAGCGGTCGCGGCCGCCCCGCCCGGTGCCCGCTCCGATGCAGAAGCCCACGGCCCGGGCCGAGCCGAAGGCCGGGATGATGAAGGCCTCATCCTCGGTCGGGATGAGCAGAGAGATGCCGTCGAAATCGGTATGGCTGAGGGCGAACTGGGTCGTATAGATCCCGACATAGAAGCCGTACTTTTTGCGGTTCAGGTTCCCATCCTGGGCCGCGGCCGGGAGGGCCGCCGCGGCCGCCAGGATCAGGCCGGCCGCCAGGCAGGTCTGGTAAGTTTTCTTGGTCATGTGAAGCCTCGTTGCCGGCCCTCGGGCGCCGTGCCTCGGGCCGCCAGGGTTTGGAGCGCGGATCGTAACCCAGCCCGATCCGGCTGTCAATAAGCCCGCCTTTCGTCTATACTCCGCTTTCGACCGCGGCGTTTCATCTCATGGACGGCACGACTTCCTCCCCGGCTTCCCGCCCCCCGTCCGCTTGCCGCGCCGGCCGGCTCCTGCGCGGAGCGATCGAGATCGCGGCCGGGCTGGCCATCCTCGTCTTCTTCGCCACCACGTTCTGAGTCCAAGCCTTCCGCATCACCTCGGGATCCCTCGAGCCGACGCTCTTCGTCGGCGATTTTGTGCTGGTCAACCGGATGATCAACGACAACGGCGGTCCCGGACTGGACGAGAGCCTGCTGCCCCGGCGGACGATCCGGCGGGGCGATCTGGTCGTCTTCAAGGACCCCCGCGACCCCGGCCTGGACCTGGTCAAACGGGTCATCGGCCTGCCGGGAGAGCGGCTGGAGATCGTCAACAAGGAGGTCCTGATCAACGACTTTCCCCTGGCCGAGCCTTACGTCCGGCATGTCGATCCCTTTATCTTCACCCGGGCCAACCCCGTCAGCCGGGCCATCATCAGCAGGGACAACTACGGGCCCGAGGCCGTCCCCGAGGGGTCGATCTTCGTCATGGGCGACAACCGCGACGACAGCGACGACAGCCGCTTCTGGGGCCCGGTTCCGTTGGCCTGCCTCAAGGGCCGGCCCTGGCTGGTCTACTTCTCCTATGAAGTGGCCCGGGACTCGGGACGCAAGACCATGGCCACCGGCCGCCTGCGCAACGCCGGGACGCCCTTCCCGGCCTTCCGCTGGAGCCGCGTCCTGACCATCGTGCGCTGAGCGACCCCGGCCCCGGATTGTCAAAGGCCGCCCAAAGCGATAGAATCTCGAGGCGTCATGAAGCCAAGCCAATTCAAGAAGTATCTCCTGTCCGGCGTCTCCTACGCCATCCCCTTCGTGGCCAGCGGCGGCATCCTCATCGCCCTGTCCATCGCCCTCGCCCCGATGACGGCCAAGGGACCCGACTTCACCCAGGCCCCCTTCCTCAAGCTGATCAACGACATCGGCACGGCCGCCTTCGCCTTTCTGGTCCCGGTCCTGTCCGGGTACATCGCCTTCGGCATCGCCGACCGGCCCGGGCTGGTGCCCGGCTTCGTCGGCGGGTACATCGCCAGCCAGGTCGGGGCCGGCTTCCTGGGCGGGCTCGTTTCCGGCCTCCTGGCCGGCTTCCTGGTCTGGTCTATCAAGAAGCTCAAGCCGCCCCGCTACCTGCGGCCGATCATGCCCATCCTGGTCATCCCGGTGCTGTCCTCGCTCGTGGTCGGCTTCGTCATGTACCGCCTCGTCGGGGCGCCCATCAGCCAGATCATGGCCACGATCTCCGGCTGGCTCGAGTCCTTGAACTCCGGCAACCAGGTCCTGCTGGGCGTCATCCTGGGCTCGATGATCGCCTTCGACATGGGCGGGCCGGTCAACAAGGTGGCCTTCTTCTTCGGCGCGGCCATGATCCAGCGGGGCAACTTCGCCGTCATGGGCGCCTGCGCCGCGGCCATCTGCATTCCGCCCCTCGGCCTGGGGCTGGCCACCGTGCTCGACCGCAAGCTGTGGTCGGAGGAGGAGCGCGAGGCCGGGCTGGCGGCGCTGGCCATGGGCGCCATCGGCATCACCGAGGGGGCCANNGAGCCGCTGCGGGTCATTCCGGTGATCATGGCCGGCTCGAGCCTGGGCGCGGTCATCGCCATGCTCGGCGGAGTCGGCGACCACGCCCCCCACGGCGGCCCGATCGTTCTGCCGGTCGTGGACAACCGGCTGGCCTTTATCCTGGCCATCGCCGCTGGGACGATCGCCGTGGCCTTCCTCAGCAACCTCCTCCGCAGGCGCGCCAAGCGGCGCGCCCAGCCGCCCATGGAAGCCGTCTAAGGAGCCGCCATGAATCTCGTCGCCATCACCGCCTGCCCGACCGGGATCGCCCACACCTATATGGCGGCCGAGCGCTTGGAAAAGGCCGGCCGCAAGATGGGCCTGCCGATCAAAGTCGAGACGCAGGGCGCCATGGGCATCGAGAACGAGCTGACCGCGGCCGACATCGCCGCCGCCGACGCGGTCGTCTTCGCCGTCGGCATCCCCGTGCTCAAGCTGGACCGCTTCACCGGCAAGAGGACTTTCGAGATTCCCGTGCAGGAGGCCATCAAGAGCGCCGAGGCCGTTCTGACCCGGATCAAGGCTGAGCTTGGACTCTGACCTGCGCTTCGACTTTCCCCTGCCCCAGGGCCTGCACGCGCGGCCGGCCTCGCGCATCCAGGAGACCGCCGCCGCCTTCGCCTCGGAGATTCTCTGGGACAACCTGAGGACCGGAGGCGCAGCCGATGCCGGGAGCGTCCTAACGCTGATCGGCTCCGACACCCTGCACGGAGATCCCTGCCGCATCCGCATCGCCGGACCCGACGCCGCGGACGCAGCCGCGGCCCTGCGCCGGCTCATCCTCGAGGACCTGCCTCGCGATGAGGCGGCGGTCGAGGAA
>DFYJ01000065.1 GCA_002383325.1 Candidatus Aminicenantes bacterium UBA4085 | reverse complement strand
GGGATCGGAGCGGGGCGGGGCGGCCCGCAGGTCAAAGCCTGGGCCCGCCGGGCCCAGGGGCGGCGAGGGGGCGGGCGATGATTCTGGGCATCGGCATCGACATGATCGAGGTGGCCCGCGTCCAGAAGGCCATCGAACGCAATCCCCGCTTCTGCGACAAGATCTTCACCCCGGTCGAGATCGCCTACAGCGAAGGCAAGGTCAGCCGGTTCAAGCACCTGGCCGCCCGCTTCGCGGCCAAGGAGGCCTTCATCAAGGCCGTCGGCCACGGCGTACCTTGGGCCTCGGTGGGGATTGAGAACCTCCCTTCGGGCCAGCCGCTGCTTAAGGTCGAGGACCCGTCCGCTTACGGATTCAGCCGGGCCCACGTTTCCCTGTCCCACATCTCGGACTACGCCGTCGCCGTCATCGTTCTCGAAAAATAGGGGGACACCATACATAACTCCCGATCTTTTCGTTGACGCTCCGAACGTTGACGCCGCTTCTTGATCCGAGTTCGTTCGCTCTTTCCTGGCGTAGAGCCTTGACGGATCATTGCTATTTTCAGCCGATTCGCTGGATTTTGTTGAGGGTTCCTAAAAAATCCCGGTCTCCCAACTCCAATCTGGCTTATCAACGAGGCACGCGCCCGCTTCCTTGAGGGATTGTCAATTTAGGTGAAGCCCGACAATCCTCGGTTCATTGAGGAGAGGCAGGAAACCGCGGATCACGCGAACGGGTCTCGCAATTTTTCTGACCCGATAATTCGGGAGTTATGTATGGTGTCCCCCAATTAGACGATCAGGCGCACCAGCAGGCTGATCAAGATCGCCGCGGTGACGCTCAATCCGGTCGACAGGAGGGCCGTCTTCCGGCCGATCTCCTTCCACAGGATGACCAGCGTCGACAGGCAGGGTATGAAGAGGCTGACGAAGACGGTGAAGACCAGGATCTGCTCGCGCGTGATCGCCCCGGCCAGGCCTTCGTAGCCGACGCCCAGGGCCTGGATCAGCATCATCAGCGAGAGCTCCTTGCGCAGGAATCCGAAGACCAGGGTCACGCCGAGGGAGGCCGGCAGGCCCAGGACCCCTGCCACGAGAGGCGAAAGGGCGGCGTTGATGGGCGTGTCCCAGCGCATAGCTTGGACCATGCCCAGAACGACGCTACCCAGGATGAGCAGCGGCCAGGCGAAGCGGATGAATGCTTTAAGTTGGATATAGACCTTGAGCCCGATGTTCTTGAGCGAAGGCGCCTTGAGCGAGGGGATCTCCAGGATCAGGCCGGGCGAATCGGTCTTCATGAACAGGCTCAGGACCTTCCCCAGCACCGCTACGAGGACGATGTTGGCCGCGTAGAAGCCCAGGGCCCACCACGGTCCCAGGAAGAAGGCGACCAGGGCCAGGATGATGGTCGTCCGCGCCGAGCACGGGATGAAGGGGATGAGGAGTGAAGTCAAAACTCGATCGCGCCGCGACTCCAGGATTCGGGTCGAGACGATGGCCGGAACATTGCATCCGAACCCTAGGATGAACGGGGCAACCGACTTACCGTGCAGGCCGATACGGTGCATGAAAGCGTCCAGAAGGAACCCGGCTCGGGCCAGGTAGCCGACGTCCTCGAGCAGGGCCATCAGGGCCAGCAGCGGAATGTAGTAAGGAAGCACGATGGCCACCCCGCCGCCGATCCCCTGCAGGAGGCCCTCGGCCAAGTGGAAGAGGAAGCGGTTCGGCAAGCCGCTTTCGAGGATCGCCCGCAGGCCCAGAAAGGGCTTGAGAAGCAATGTCTCGAGCGGGCTTCCCGCCTTAAAGACGACCAGGAAGAAGGCCAACAGGACGGCGATAAGGATGGGATACCCGAGCCAGCGGTGCAGGAGCATGTCGTCGAGCCGGTCGGACAAAGGCCGCCGCATCCGCTTCACCCGGGATGTCTCCTCGAAGATCTTCTGGGCCAGGTGGTGCCGCTCTCCGGCGATCACTTCATAAGCCGGCCGGCCGCGCGTCGCCTCGAGCGAGGCCCGGGCCCGGTCCAGTTCGGCGGCCAGGGCCGGCTCCATCTCGGTTAGAAACTCGGCGCAGAAGGTCCGCCCGCTTTCCAGCATCCGCACGGCCGTGAAGCGTTGGTTATCCAGGAAGGGAAAGCCGGCCGGAATGACTCGGATAACACGCGCTATGACCGCCTCGACGTCAGCCGACCAGAGAGGTGGAATACCGTGGCAAGGGGCGTCCAGACAGGCCAGGGCCGCATCGAGCAGATCCACCACACCCTTACCCTGGGGGGCCACTGTCGTGATGACCGGAACACCCAGGGCCTGGGACAGGGCCGAGGCGTCGATGTCGACACCCTTGCGGGCTGCCAGATCCGACATATTCAGAGCCACGATCATCGGCAGCCCCATCTCTAAAAGCTCCAGGGTCAACTCCAGGCTGCGCCCGAGGATCGAGGCATCGACAACGTTGATGACCAGATCCGGCGGCTCGCCGAAGAGGTGGGTCAGCGCCGTGCGCTCGGCCGGATCGGCGGGACTCAGAGAATACGTCCCGGGCAGGTCGACGACGTTGAGCAGCCGGCCGCGGACGAGGACCTGGCTGTGGGTGTGCCGTACGGTAGTTCCAGGGAAATTCGAGGTTTGGGCCTTGGGGCCGGCGATGGCGTTGAAGAGAGTGCTCTTGCCGCAGTTGGGCTGGCCCAGGAAGATGACGACAGGTTCACCCAGCCGGTTCATCGACAGGCTCCACCAGGATCCTGGCCGCGACACCCCGGCCCACCGCGGCCGAAACGCCGCTGACCAGGTTGCGCAACAGGACAGGCCCGCCCAGGATACCCCGGCCGGCAGACTCGATCCGGTCGCCATCGTGGAAGCCGAGCGCCATCAGCCTCCGGTGCACGGACTCGCCGCCCTCGATCGCGACCAAGCGAAGGGCTATTCCATGCGGGGCCTGAAGAAGCGTCATTTGTCTCAAATTCTTAGCAGAACAATATACTTAATCGCCTGCGGCTTGGCAAGCCCCCCCGGGGCCGGCAAAAGTTTGCCTCGGCTCCCGAATCCGCATAGACTTGGCCCAGGAACCCGCTCATGAACGACCCCTATCGCTCCCCGGCCGACGATCTGACCCGCTATGTCTGCCTCCGCACCGGCGTTCCGCCCGCCCTCGACGGCCGCCTGGAATCCGCGGCCTGGGGCCGGGTCGAGCGCTCACCGCGCTTCGTCGATCTGGTCACCGGTGCGCCGGGGCCCTTCGATACCCGCATGGCCGCCCTCTGGGACGACAGATTCTTCTACGTCGCCTTTTGGGTGGAAGAGCCCAACGTCCAGGCCCGCCTGACGGAACGCGACTCGTTCATCTGGACGGAAAACGACGTCGAGCTGTTCATCGCCGGACCGGACTGCTATTACGAATTCCAGATCAACGCCCGGGGCACGGTCTACGAGGTCTTCTACATCTGGCAGGACGCCTACCGACGGGCCGGATTCGCCGATCGGCCCGAGTTCGACCTGGCCGGCCATCCCGTCGATGTCCTGGGGGGCTTCCAGGACGCCTCCCGCTTCGGCCGCCACCCGCGGGGCCGCCGCTGGGCTTTCATGGATTGGGACTTCCCGGGCCTGCGGTCAGCCGTCTGGGTGGATGGGACGCTCAACGACGACCACGATATCGACCGCGGCTGGAGGGTCGAGCTGGCCTTCCCCTGGGAGGGATTTGCCACCCTGGCCCAGGGCCGCCGCGTGCCCCCGGCCGAGGGCGAGGAGTGGCGGATGGACTTCAGCCGATTCGAGGCCTTCCACGCCGCAGGCATCCGGGTCTCGCCCGACCCGGGCTGGGCTCTCAACCGGCACGGCGTCTACGACTCGCACATCCCGGAGCGCTTTTCGCGCATCGTCTTCGCCTCCGAGGCCCCCTGAGCCGCGTTCCCTTCTCCCCCGGAATGTGATATTTTAAGCGCCGTGGCACCTCATCTCAAGGGCCGGCGGTGGAGTGGTCTGGCCATAGCGGGTCTCATTCTGGCTTGTTGGATCCCGCCAGCCGCCTCCCAAACAGCTGCTGCTCCCCCCGCCGGCGTGCCCGATTTCCCCCTGACCCAGTACAGGCTGCGCAACGGCCTGACCGTGGCCATCTCCGAGGACGACAGTCTCCCGCTGGTGTCCGTAGTCGTAGCCTACAAGGCCGGATCAATCTACGAGAAGCCCGGCAAGACCGGGCTGGCCACCCTTCTTGAGAACCTGATGTTCGCCGGATCGACCGATGTCCCTCCCCTGCAGCACATCAGCTTCATCAACCGGGTCGGAGGAACCCTCAGCGCGGCCGGCTCCGAGGACAGGACCGTTTTCTACCAGACCGTGCCGGCCAACAACCTGGCCCTGACCCTGTGGCTCGAATCGGACCGGATGCGCTTCCTGGAGATCGACGAAGCCCGCTTCTCCGCGGCCAAAAACCAGCTTCTGGACGATGTCCGCAGCCGCCGCGCTTCCGAGCCCTATTATGAGGCGCTGGCCGCCCTCAATCGGATGATCGATCCCGATTTCGCCTTCGGGCACCCTTCTTCCGGCTTGGAGGAGGACATCCGCGGCCTGACCCTCGAGGATGCCCGGGACTTCTACGCCGAGCATTACGCGCCCAACAACGCCATCCTCTGCCTGACCGGCAATGTCCAGAAAGCCAAAGCCCGGGAGCTCGTCCAGCGCTACTTCGAGAGCCTGCCCCGGGGCCGCGACACCGCCCCGGTCTTGGATCCCCCGCCCGCCCCCGGGCGCAAAGGCGAAGCCGCCGAGTTCGTCGATCCCGCCGCCGCGAGCCCCGCCTTCAGCCTCGCCTTCCGCCTCTCCCCTTCCGTCTCGCCGGAATACCACACCCTGGTCCTCCTGGACTACATCCTCCTGCGGGGTCGCAGCTCGCGGCTCTCGCGCCGCCTCCTTGACCCCAATCGCAAGATCGCCTACCGCCTGGCCGGGGGCATCGACCGCCGCCGGGAGCGGTCCAGCTATCGGATCTTCGTCCAGGCCAATCCGGCCCAGATCGGGCCCTGCCAGGCCGAGATCTTCGACGAGCTGGCCCGCCTTCGCCAGAACCTCCTGGCTCCCTCTGATTTGAACCGCTTCAAGGCCCTTTTCGAGCAGGAATATCACCGCCGCATCGGGACGGCCATCGAAAGGGCTCTCTACCTGGTCGACTTGTGGCTCATTCAGCGGGATCTCGACTCCGCTCCGACCGAGCTGTCCAAGTTCCTGGCCGTGACCCCGGCCAATGTCGTCGGCCTGGCCGCCCGTTACTTCAATCCGGCCAACTCCTTCCTCGTCCGGATGAGGACTCGATGAGAGCCCGGCCGGCGGCCTGGCTCCTGCTGGCCCTCTGCGCGGCCTCTCCGGCCGCGGGCCAGGAACGCTTCCGTCGAACCCCTCCGGCCGCCGAGCCCCTGCCGACCCTGGCCCTGCCGGCCATCGATTCGGTCAGCCTGAGCAACGGGCTCCGCCTGACCATCGTGCCCCGCGAGAATCCCCTGATGAGCCTGCTGCTCGTCCTCGACGCCGGGGAGATCCGCTCGCCCCGCGGACTGCCCGGGATGGCCACCTGCACGGCCCACATGTTCCTGCGCGGCACCAAGACCCGCTCCGCCGCGGACATCGAAGAGCTGGTCGAGTCGCTGGGCGGATCGATGTCGCTCGACATCACCCAGGACCATGTCTTCGTCTCCTTCCAGTTCCTGGAGGACTCGCTGGACCCCATCCTGGCCCTGCTGGCCCAGCTCCTGCTGCAGCCGTCGTTCAACGAGCGTGAGCTGGCCCAGGTCAAGTTCAACCTGTCCTCGGAACTCATGGACCGGGGCAAGGACCCGGAGTTCAGCGCCCGCCGCCAGCTCATCCGCTTGATGTTTCAGGACCATCCCTACGCCAGCTTCGCCTTCGGCCGCGACGCGGTCCGGAGCTGGACCCTGCGCGACGCGGCCCAGTTCTTCGACCGCTTCTACCGGCCCAACAGCGCCCAGCTCGTCCTGGTCGGAGACATCCGTTTGGATGCAGCCACACGCCGGATCAGCCGCCACCTCAACGTCTGGCCGAAGCGGGAGATCCCGGCGCTTCCCTCCCTTGCCCCCCCAGCCCTGGATCGCGATCGGGTCTGCTTCATCGATGTGCCTGGGGCCAGGGACTGCTCCGTCGTGGCCGGAGCCCTCTATCCGCCGCCGGAGATCCCCGACCGCTTCGCCCTGACGGTCCTCAACCAAATCTTGGGCGGAACCCTGAACTCCCGCCTGTTCATGAGCTTGCGGGAGAGCCGCAGCTACGCCAAGTACGCCTTCAGCGAGGTCAACCACTTCCGGGTCGGAGTCTTCTTCCTGGCCCGGGCCCTGGTCGCCCCGCGCTACCTATACCCGGCCACGGAGCTTCTCCTGGAGGAGCTCCGCCGGCCCGCCCGGGAGCCCGTCTCGCTGGACGAGATCCTGCAGGCCAAGACCGTGGTCATCGGCAGCTTCCCCCTGCGCTTGGCCCGGCCGGAGGACTTCGCCTCGCGGGTGGCTCTGATCAAGGCTGCCGGCTGGGGCAACGAGGCCTGGAACGACTACTACGAGCAGACCTGGACGGTGGGGCCCGAGCGGATCACCGACCTGGCCCGGCGGCGGATGACCTCGCCCTTCCTGATCGTCATCGCCGGCGACCGGACCCTCTGCGACGAGCGGCTGGTCGAGTTCGACCTGGTCGAGTATTATGACGCCCGGGGCCAGCTTCTGTACACCAAGAGCCGCGACCGAAAGGAGCCCGAATGAAGATCGTCGAATGCGTCCCCAACTTCAGCGAAGGACGGGACAAGGATAAGATCCGGGCCATCGCGGCCGAGATCGAAGGCACGACCGGGGTCAAGCTATTAGACGTCGATCCCGGGGAGTCCACCAACCGGACCGTGGTCACCTTCGTGGCCTCGCCCGAGGCCGCCTCCGAAGCCGCCTTCCGGGCCATCCGCAAAGCCGCCCAAGTCATCGACATGGCCGCTCACAAGGGCGCCCACAGCCGCCTCGGCGCGACCGATGTCTGCCCCTTCGTGCCGGTCTCCGGAGTCACCATGGCCGAATGCGCCGCCCTGGCCCAGGCCCTCGGCCGCCGGGTGGCGGACGAGCTGGGCATCCCGGTCTATTTCTACGAGGAAGCCGCGCTGCGGCCGGAGCGCCGCAACCTGGCCGCCGTCAGGCAGGGCGAGTACGAGGGCCTGGCCGAGAAGCTCAAGGACCCGGAGTGGGCCCCTGATTGCGGCGAGCCTGTTTTCAACTCCCGCGCCGGGGCCACGATCATCGGAGCCCGCGAGTTTCTGATCGCCTACAACATCAACCTCAACACCCGCGACCGAAGGCTGGCCAACGAGATCGCACTCGCCATCCGGGAAAGCGGCCGGGCCCGGCGGGACAAGGANNTCGTCCGGGACGCGGCCGGGGCCGCGGTCAAGCTGCCGGGCAAGTTCAACCACGTCAAGGCAGTCGGCTGGTACATCGAGGACTACCAGATCGCCCAGATCTCGATCAACTTCACCAACTATAAAGTCACCCCCATCCAGGACGTCTTTGACGAGGTCAGGGTCCTGGCGGCGGCCATGGGCCTGCGGGTCACCGGAAGCGAGCTGGTCGGGCTGATCCCCAAGGATGCTCTCCTGGCCGCCGGTCGGCACTATCTCCTCAAGCAGGGCAAGTGCCCCGGCGCTCCCGAGACCGAGCTCATCCGGACGGCGGTCCGCTCGCTGGGGCTGTCCGATGTGGCCCCCTTCGATCTCAAGAAGAAGATCATCGAATACCAGTTCGAGGAGCCGGCCAAGGCCCTTGTCGGGATGACCCTGCGCAGCTTCGCCGACGAGCTGTCCATGGACTCCCCGGCCCCCGGGGGAGGCAGCGTGGCCGCCCTTTGCGGAGCGCTCTCGGCCGGCCTGTCCTCGATGGTTGCCAACCTGACCGTCGGCAAAAAGGGCTACGAGCGGGCGACCGAGGCCATGAACGCGGCCGCCCTGCGGGCCCAGGCCCTTAAGGATGAGTACCTGACCCTGGTCGACCGGGACACCGAGGCCTTCAACGCCGTCATGGACGCCTTCCGGCTTCCCAAGGCGACCGATGACCAAATCAAGGAAAGGGACGCCGCCGTGGAGGCCGCGACCCGGCAGGCCACCCTCGTCCCGCTGCGGACCCTGGAGGCCGCCCTGGAACTTTGCGAGCTGGCCGATTTGGCCGCCCGCGAGGGCAACCGCAACTCCCTCAGCGACGCCGGGGTGGCCGCCCTGACCGCCCGGGCCGCGGCCGAAGGAGCCTATTACAACGTCAGGATTAACCTGCCGGGGATCAAGGATGCGGACTTCA
>DFYJ01000058.1 GCA_002383325.1 Candidatus Aminicenantes bacterium UBA4085 | reverse complement strand
CGGGCTTTGCGATCAGCCTGCCGCGAGGCCCCGGGCCGGCCGGAGCCGGAGGGACCGAGAAGGGAGGCGCGATGACCCGTCCGGATGCCGAGTCCGCCGAGACACAGCAGGAGGCGATGGACGTTTTCGTCGCCTTTCATGTCGTCTACAAGCTGGCCAAGGTCTACGATCCGAACAACCGCCAATTCCAGGAGCGGATGGAAGCCTTCCTGTCCGGCTTGCGCGGAATCGCGGACGGCGGCGAGGTCCAGTTCCGAATCCAGGACGGCCGCGTCTTCGTCAACCGCATCCGGCTCAAGTTCAATCTGGTCAGCTTCTCCGTCTACCAGTACATGCGCGACGAGTACCAGCGCCGCCAGCTGGGGATGATCACCCTCCTGCCGGGGCTCACCGGCGAGGAGTTTCAGCGGTTCGTGGTTTTCCTGGGCAAGAGCGAGATCGCCAAGGCCGACCCCTTCGAGCGGCTGGCCCAGGAGTTCCAGCTCGCGGCCTTCCCCCACATCCGCCTGGAAAAGGTCCGGGCGGCCGCCATCGGCGACTCGGCCGAAGGCAAGGCGGTGCCCATGTATTTCCTGGGCATCCACCACCTCAAGGACATCTTCGACGCCCGCCAGGGCATCCTCAATCTCCATGTGACCAAGCGCTACATCCAGACCATCTGCAACCTTCTGTCCCTGGACGAGTCGGTCCTGTTCGGGATGACCAGCGTCAAGAACTTCGAGGACTACACTCTCAATCACTCGATCAACGTCTGCGTCCTGTCGCTGGCCCTGGGCCGCCGGCTGGGCCTGTCCCGGCCGGACCTGATCAGTCTGGGCATCGGGGCCTGCCTCCACGACGTGGGCAAGTTCGAGATTCCGGCCGAGGTCCTGGACAAGCCCGGCAAGCTGGACGCCGACGAGCGGGCGACCATCGAAAAGCACCCCCACCGCGGGGCGGCCCGTCTGATCCATACCCGGGCCACCCAGCAGATCCCCGTCCCGGCCATCATGGTCGCCCTGGAGCACCACATCACGCCCAAGTTCGAGGGCTACCCGAAGTATGCCTGGCGGTATAAGACATCCCTCTTCAGCAAGATCGTCAAGGTCGTGGACTATTACGATGCCATCACGACCAAGCGCGTCTATCGTCCCAAGACCTTCACCCCCGGGGAGGCCGTGCGGTTGATGCTGGAACGGGGGGAGGAGGAGTTCGACCCGCTCATCCTCAAGGCCTTCGTCCACATGATCGGCGTCCATCCCATCGGATCCCTGGTGGTCCTGGACAGCGCCGAGATCGGGATCGTAGTCGGCGCCAATGCCAATCCGGGACAGCTGGCCAGGCCCAGGGTCAAGCTGATCACGGACGCGCGGGGGGAGCGGATGGACGGACCGGTGGTCGATCTGGCCGAGAGGGACGAGGCGGGGACGCGCTACCGGCGCTCGATCCTCATGCCCCTCGACGCGGACAAGTACGGGATCCGGATCTCGGATTTCCTGCTGGCCGACAACCCGCTGGCCGCGCCCGCGGTCTGAGCCGCTTTCTCGCGGACTTCAGAAGATCTTCTGCGCGATCCCGAAGGCCCTGGCCACGGCTCGGATCTCCTCGGCCGTCAGCCCCTGCCCCAAGCCGCCTCCCGTCAAGTCCGCCCGCTCGTAGCGGGCCGCGGTCTCGGCGTACTCGATCCGATCGACCGCCCGCTTGACGGATTGGTCGGAGCGGGCCATGGCGCCGTGCTTGCTCCAGACCGCGATGCGGTGCGTCCGCAGAGACTCGACCGTGGCGGACATGAGCTCATCCGATCCCGGCACCAGGAAGGGGACGCAGCCCAGGCCCTCGGGCAGATTAACGATGGCCTCGGGCTGCCAGCGAAGCAGCCGGCGGCTGAGGTGGGTCTCCTCCCGGTAGGCTGGGATATGGCTGAGCCAGGTCAGGGCGAAAGGCTGGGCGTGGACGACGGCATGGAAATTGGTGCCCGTCCTCCGCACTTGGTCCTGGTGGACCGAGAGGTGCGAATTGAGCTCGCTGGTCAGACGGTCGAAGAGCCGGCGGGGCGAGGTGTAGAGCCGGCCCGTCCGCCCGCCCTCGTCCACAGCCAAGAGACCGAGGTTCGCGGCCGGATCCTGGATCGCCTCGCGCAGGCGCCGTCCCGAGCCGGTGACGAGCAGGCTGCCGCGGGCCAGGTCGGGCGCGGCGACGGGAAGCTCGAAAGGCTCGCTGTTGGGGAAAAGCCGGCGCGGCTCCAGGGGCCAGCCCAGATAGACCGAGATGTTGCCGGCGGCTCCCTCGCTGGCGCCGATCTCGGACAGCCGGAGGCCGGCTTCCCCGATCATGGCGGCCAACTCGTTGAGGTCGGGGAAAGGCGCGTTGATCGACATTTTGCTTCTCCTTCGCTCAGCGGGCGGCCAGCTTGATCAAGCCGGCTTTCTCCAGAGCCTGGGCGTGCTTGAGGATCGCGGCCGGTTCGATCGGCTTGAACTCCAGCCCTAGACGGTCACGCAGTACGGCCAGGCTGGCCTTGCCGTCGACGGCATAGAAGAGCTGCATGAAGTACTCGTAGCCGTAGTTGTTGAAGATGTCCATCATCAGCTCGCGGTCCGAGGATAGGGCTTGAGAGAACTTCTCATAAGGGCCCCTGTCGGAGAGATGGATGGGCGCGGTCTTGGACGGGACAAGGCTCCGGAGGCGGAGCTCCTCGGGCGTCGGCCTGCCCGTATCCAGGACGTAGCCCCGCAGAGCGGCGGCGGCCTTGGCCTGGGCCTTGACCTGCTCCAGGGCCGAGGCCTTCACCGCGTCCAGCTGGCCCAGCATTCCGGTCAGGAAGGCGTCGGCCTTGGGCTTGCCGGCGGTCAGGTCGCGGATGCGCAGCAAGGCGGCCCGGCTCAGTTCGACGGCCTGCTCGACCATGGCCAGACCGTTGCGGAGCGACTTGCCGCCGTCGGCCTTATCCGCGGCGGTCAGGTCCTCGCGAACACGGGCCAGGGAAGCCTGGACGAAGTCGGCCCGGTCCTCGTAGGCAATGCGGATGATCCGCTCCAGGACGTCCTCGCGGCCTAGGCAGGAGGCCAGGGAGGAGGCAGCCCCGATGAAGGCCACCCGCTTGAGCTGGGTGGGATCGGACTTGTCCGGCCGGTCGCGGTCGGTGTGGTACCAGAAGTCGGGCCAGACGTTGAAGGAGAAGGCCGGGATGTCCGCGTCGGCCGCCAGAAAGACGCCGTGGTCGCTGCCGCCGACGTAGGGGCTGACGGTATAGCGGAAGGGCGAGGTGGTGCCGTTCTTGTCTACGATCGGCTCCGGGAAGGTCAACCAGGGCGACTGGGCCCGGTGGGCGTACATCTCGATGTTCGTCCGGTAGAGGTACTCGGCGAAGTTGCGGATGACGCCTTCCATGAAGGTCATCTTCTGGTAGGTGGGCATCTCGATGTCGAAGAAAGCCTGGTTCTTGTCCAGGTCCTCGCCGACCATGTCCATGTTGACGTCGACGAATATCCTGCCGGCCAGTTCGGGATGTTCGCCGAAGAAGGCCATAGTGCCCGAGCCCTCTTCGCTCATCAGGAAGCAGATCGAGCGCTCGGGGCGGGGGATGCGGCCCTCCTGGACCAGGCGGGCCAGGGTCCGGGCGATCTCGGTCAGGGTCACGCAGCCGCTGGCGTTGTCGTTGGCGCCCTGGTAGATGTTCCGCTCGAACATGTGGGCGGTGAAGAGGAAGCCCTTCTTCTCCGGGGCCGTGCCGCGCAAGACGGCGTAGACCGCGTCGAACTTGAAGGGCTGCTGAGAGGTCTTGGCCCGGGCCTTCAGCACGACCTTCTGGCCCGCGGCCATTTTGTCCTTCAGCTCTTCGCCCAGCCGGCGCCAGATGTTGAAGGAGAAGGCCGGCTCCCGGATTCCGCCCTTGTTCATGCTCATGTCGAAGTGGACCTGGAAGGGATCATGGGCCGGCTTACCCGGCGCGTACCAGGAGATCACGCCCAGAGCGCCTTTCTTGTAGGCCTCGACAAAATAGCCGGCCGGTTCGGGGGTCAGGATGATTTTTCCTTTCAGATCCAAGTCCTTCAGCTTGCGGACGTCGCGCATATCCAAGTAGACGGCTTCGCCCTCCCAGGTCCCGGAGTCGCAGCCACGGGTCATGAGGGCCGGGCTTTCCTCCAGACGGCTCAGCCGCTTCTCCACGGGCGAGGTCATCCACAGCTCGGCTTCCTGGCCGAGCCACCAGTTGCGGGCGGGATTGCGGCCGATGGTTTCCAGCCGGACCTCGTCGAGCCCGTATTCCTTAAGCTTGGCGGCGATGTACTCGGCCTCGTAGAAGTGCCCCTCGAACTCCTGCGGCGTCCTCTGCCGGACATAGCCGGCCAGGGCCGCCTCATTGGCGAACGGGATCTGGCCGGAGATCTCGTTGAGGACGGCCTTGAGAAGATCCGGGGGCAGGGACGTCGCGGGCGGCTTGAGCATCGACTGGCCGGCGGCGGCGATCGTCAGGCCGAGAGCGGCGTAGAGGATAAGGCAAGCGGAGCGGACCGGGGATGAAGCGCTTTTCATGAGGCCTCCTGGACGATGGGGCGAACGGTACGCCATCGTAGTCGCGGTCTGAAAAAAAGTAAAGCCGGGGTCTTCGCCGTGAGGGTCGGGCCGGACGTCAGGCGCCTTCCGCGGCCGCCCGGTCCTTCTCCCGGATGAATCCGAGGGCGACGGCTAATCCGGCTTCCACGGCGGCCGGATCGATGGCTTCGATAGTGTCGCGGGATGTATGGTAGTCGATGCCGCGGCGGTCGAAGCGAGTCGAAATGCCGATGATCGAAGCCGATTCGACGCCGGCGCGGGCGAACTGTCCGGCGTCCGTGCCGCCGCCGCCGAAGGGATAGCGGATCGTCCGTAGAGAATAGCCGAGTCCGGCCGCAATCGTCCGACAATCCCGGACGAGCTGGGGCGAGAGGCGGACGAGCCCGTTGAGATCGGTCTCGAGGCAGGCCAGGTCATCCTTCCGGCTGAGGGTATCCAGGTTGAACACGTAAGTTTTCGTCCCGAGCATCTCGTCCTTGTGCTTCCGGACATAGGCGAAAGAGCCCTTCTGGCCGTTCTCCTCTCCGTCCGCGCTCAGGAAGATCAGCCGAATATGCCGGGGTCGGGGCTCCCGGCCGGACTTCAACAGCTCGGCCAGCTTGACCAGCAGCAGGCTGGAGACGAGGTTGTCCGAAGCCCCGGGGGAGGCCGTCCGGCCGAAGTACCAGAACAAGGGGATGATGAAGACACATCCCGCCAGGATGACGATCTCGACGGCGGCGCTCAAGCCGCCAACCGGAAGACCCCCCAGTGGTCCGGCGGCGGTGAGAATGGCGCCGACGTTGGCGGCCAGGTGGAAGACGATCGGGAGCACCATCCGGTAGGAGTAGGCCCTTGGATGGTTCTCGAGGAAATTGCAGACCGGCGTGGCGTCGTGATGGGCGACCAGGACGATCTGGCGGCGGATGTCAGAAACAGGCTCCATGACGCCGACCACGTTGGCGCCGGGACGGCTCGGGAAGAGGGGATCGAACAAGCGGCCCAGGACGACGAACTCATTGACGAAGAAAAGCGTGCCCAAGGTGAAGGCCAGAGCCGAGGCCGCATGACCCGGCCCGCCGAGGAAGAAAAGGCCGCCGGCCAGGAGGTAGAGCGAGGCCAAAACCCTGTTCATGGTGAAGAAAGAAGCCGGATGCTGGGTGAATTCCTCCAGGTAGGCTTGGTCGCAGGCCTCGGCGAAGCCGTCTCGGAGCCCTTCGGCGGCCCGCCGGCATCCCGGGCTGCCCGGCAGGCGCGGATGGCACTCTTCGAGCAGAACGCGAGTGCGGGCAAGAATGTCCTGGACGGCGCCGCTGGATATCTGAAACATGGCTTTATTCGGGAGAAAATGAACGGACTAGAGATCGGCCGGTCGGGTCATCGCTTCGATCCCCTCGCCCGGCTCGATGTCCAGATAGGCGGGCCGGCGGACGTCGCGCAGGAAGACCAATCCGTCGAAGCGCTGGCGGGGGACGAATTCCGTGTCCCAGTAGCCCCAGCTCTTGGCCGGCAGGACGCTGGACATCCAGGCGTTCATTCCGCCCGGCGCGGCGCCGGCCAGATCCAGGAACAGGGCGCCGCTGCCCGCGGCCAACAGGATCGCCTCCAGGCCGTCGTCCTTGGGAGGCGTCAGGAGATAGGGCGTGCGGTCGTTCCAGCAGGCTTCGCCTCGTCCGGCGAATAAGCCGACGGCATAGTAGCCCTGACCGAGGACTTGACCCAGCCGGGCGCCCATGGACAGGGCGGAACCGAGCTCGGGCCCGCCGGCCGAGCGGGCCACGTGGGCGTTGTGTCCCCAGAGGATGATCTTGCGGCCGGGATAGATCTCGCGGAACAGCCCGAGCACGTTCTCGGCCATCCCGGCTTCGCGGGCGTTGGTCCTGGCGGCGCCGGTCCGGGTCAGCTCGTCGATGAACGCCTCCATGGACCTGGCCGTCCGGCGCAGAACGGCGGGAAGCTCAGGGGACTCGGGGTGGGCGGACGACAGCTCCCGCGCCCTGGCCGCGGCCCACCAGGCCAGGTTGGCGTAGAAGGCCCGATAGGCGGCGGCGTTGGGAGACAGCCAGGCGGCCTCGTCGAAGCGGGAGATGAACTGCGCGTCCCTCCGCTCCACTTCCGCCGCGTAGACGGGATCGAGGCGGGCAATGGCTTCCCGCAGGAGCCGCGGGCGCTCCGCCGCGCCGCGGGCTGAGCTGATCTGGACATCGAATCCGGCCAGGACGAGCGGCCGGTCCGTGGCTTTGGTCGCCCGGACATATTCGAGGAGCTCCAGCGTTTCGCGGTTGTGCCAGACGCCGAAAAGGGAATCGCGCAGGGTCGTCTCGGCATTCCGGCCGGCGGCCTGCCGATCGGCGGCCCAGCATTCGAAAAGCGAGCTTTCGAAGGCGATGACGTCATAGCCAAGAGTTTCGTGAAGGTAGCGGGCGAGCCGCGCCTTGATCGTGCCGATCTCGGACATGCCGTGTCCGCTCTCGCCCAAGGCTGTGATCGTCCGGCCGGCCAGGACGGAGCCCAGGAAGGCCAGGTCGGAATCGTCCGCCGCTGCAGGCTCGAGGGTCGCCAGCGGGCGCTGGAGGGCGCGGACCGAAGCCGACCAATCGGGCCGGACGGACGGATTCGCCTGGGCGGCCAGGAGTCCCGGCAGGAAAAGCAGGGCGGCCGCGGCCCGTGCGGCTAAGTCTCTCACGCCGCCCATTATAGCAGGTTTTCCGGCCGGAAGCGCCGCGTGAAGGGACCCGTCTGGCCCGGGAACTTCACGCGTCCGCCCATCCCCCTCTTCCAGGGTGTGTTACAATAAAGCCAGGTTGGAATGGAATCGGGAGGTTCCCATGAACATGAGAAAAATTTCCGTCATCCTGGCTGCGGGCCTGATCCTGGCCTCTGCCGCGGTCTCGGCCTCGGCCCAGAGCCAAGTGAACCAGAAGACGCGCGCCGGCGGCACGCAGGTGAACCGCGGCCAGAGCCAGATCCAGAACCAAAACCAGAACCAGGCCCGGCTGCGGGCCGGCGAGGCCGCCATCTACCTCCGTAGCGGCGACCTGTTCGTCGACCGGATCATCGACATCTCCAGCACCCGGTTGGTCCTCGAGACCGCCAACAGCGGGGAATTCCCGCTGCGCGACGTTTGGATGGTCAACTACATCAACGAGGGCTGGGATTTCCCGGAGGAGCGCGAGCAGCAGGAAACCAACGAGCACTACATCTTCCTGCGGGACGGCGGGGTGATCGCCGGCCGGATCATCGATTTCAGCTCGGCCCAGCTTGTCTACGAGATGCGGGGCGGCGAGAAAATCGCGCCCGGCCGGATCCGGCGCATCTACTTCTCCCGGCAGATCCCTTCCGGATTGGCCGAGCAGGAGAACAATCAAGGCGGCGGCCGTGTCGCCGATGCCGTCATCGGGACGTGGACGGCCATGTCCGGCGGCCGAGGATTTCAGCTTCAGCTGCAGAACGGCGGCGGCGCCCGCCTTACGGGTACGACCCGAGGGGGGGAGCGCTTCGACGCGACCGGCCGCTGGGGCTTTCAACAGGGCGATAACGCCATCGTCGTCGTGAATCTCGACTCCGGCCGGCGGCAGGAGACCCTGACCTTCGGCCGCGACGGCGAGCTTCTGATCGGCATCGTCTACGACAAGGGCGTCTACGGGAATCTTCGGCTGCGCCGCCGCTAGGGCGCCAGGCGTTCCCGCGGCCCGACCCTATTCGACGATGATCTCGTCGGCGAAAAGCCAGGCTTTGCCGCCCGCGCCCGAGTGCCAGGACGGGCAGCGGCCGATCGACTTGGCCGTGACCCGGACGTAGCGGGCCGGCGCGGCGCCGGCCGCGATCTTAACGTCCCGCAGAAGAACGCCGCCCTCGCGGTCCGTCGCTTCGAAACCTGTTGCCGCGGGCAGAGCGCGGTAGGTCTTGCCGTCTTCCGAGAGGGCGACCTCCACGGAGCGGGGCAGGAAGGCCCAGCTCGGGGTGTTCTGGAGGAAGCCGATCGTCACCGCTTCGATGCGACGTGATTCGCCCAGGTCCAGCACGGCATCCAAGTCGTCCTCCTCGAAGCCCTGCCAGCGGCCGTCCGTGTGGGACTTCCCGCCGCGCAACCCGTCCACCAAGCCCAACGGTCCGCCCGCGGCGTACCGGGGTTTGAAGGCAAAGGCCAGCTTGGGCTCCTTGCCCAAGGCCAGATGCGGCAGGAAGCGGGTCTCGCTGACCGGCCCCTGCCGCTTGCCGCCGGCGAAGACGGCGGCCCTGATCACCGCCGGTTTTTCGATCATCAGGGGGCCGGCGTAGGCCGTCGAGCCGGGCTCAGGATCCCGGCCGTCGAGGTTGTAGCGGATGTCCGGCCGGTCGCTCTCGGTCGTCATGGCCAGCTTCAGCCCGCCGCGCCCCGGCTCGGGCGCCGCCTCCATTCTGACGGCGAACAGGCTGCGGGCGTAGTGGACGTTCATCCGGTCGTAGCGCCGCAGCTGCACGGTCAGCCGGCGCAGGAAGTCGGGCCAGCTCTTGTCCGCCGCGGGCGTCCAGCCGGTCTCGGCCATGGCCGCGATGCGGGGAAAGGTCATATACTCGGCGTGGGAGGGGGTGGGGATGAATTCGGTCCAGAGATTGGCCTGGGCCCCGATGATGCGCCCGGCCTCCTCGGGCGTCAGGCCTTCCGGCACCGGCTCAAAGGCGTAGGCCTTGCTCAGCGGCACGTAGCCGCCGATGCCCGGGGGCTCCAAAGCCGGATCGCCCTGAAGGTAGTCGTAATAGCAGAACGCCGTCGGGGTCATGACCACGGGATGGCCGGCCTTGGCGGCCGCCATGCCGCCCTCGAATCCCCGCCAGGACATGACCGCGGCGTTGGGGGCCAGGCCGCCTTCCAGGATCTCATCCCAGCCCAACAGGGTCCGGCCGCGGGCGTTGAGGTAGGCCTCGATGCGGCGGACGAACCAGCTCTGCAGCTCCTCCTCGCTCTTCAGGCCTTCGGCTTTCATCCGGGCCTGGCACTTGGGGCAGACTTTCCAGCGGGATTTGTCGACCTCGTCGCCGCCGATGTGGATGATCTTGCTGGGGAAAAGGGCCAAGACTTCGTCCAGGACGTCCTCCAGGAAGGCGAAGACGGCCTCATTACCGGGGCAGTAGACGTCGCTGATCGGCCAGAGTCCGCCCGGAGGCAGGGTGAAGGGGCCTCCGGTGCAGGACAGATCCGGGTATGCGGCCAGCGCGGATGTGCAGTGGCCGGGCATCTCGATCTCGGGCACCACGATGATGTGCCGCTCGGCGGCGTAGGCCAGGACCTCGCGGATATCGTCCTGGGTGTAGAAGCCGCCGTAGGTCGCCTTCTCGCCCGGCTTCTGAGCCGGGCGGTTGTTCCAATGGATGTCTTCATGGTCCACGCGCCAGGCGCCGACTTCGGTCAGGCGGGGATGCTTCTTGATCTCGATCCGCCAGCCCTGGTCGTCCGTAAGGTGCCAGTGGAAGGTGTTCATCTTGTGCATGGCCAGGTAATCGAGGTAGCGCTTGACGAACTCCTTGGGGAAGAAGTGCCGGGAGCAGTCCAGCAGCATGCCCCGCCAGGGCAGGCGGGGGCGGTCCTCGATCCGGACGCAGGGGACGACCGCCGGTCCGCCGGCGGCCCCGGCTGAGCCGTAAGCCTCGGGCGGCAGGAGCTGGAGAAGCGTCTGGACGCCGTAGAAAAGCCCCGCCGCTTCCGGCGCCTCGATGGAGATCGCGGCCGGGGTTACGGACAGCTCGTAGCCCTCGGCTCCGGCGGAGGGGCTTCCGCTGCGCCGCAGAAGGATGACCGCGTGCGCTTCCACGGGAGGCCGGTCGGAGACCGGCACATCGAGGCCGAAAGCCGTGCGGAGCCTTTCGGACAGGTAGCGGGCGACACGCTCGGCCTCGCGGTCGTTTTGCGGCACCGCGATCCGGGCGGCCGAGGTGATCAGGAAGGAGCCGTCTTGGCGTTCGAGAGAGACGGGCCGGGGCACGACGGCGAGCTCGGAGCCGCGGGTAGGCGCTTCGACGGGCCGCGGCGCGGCGCAGGAGGCGAGGAGGAGGGCGGCGAGAACGAGCAGGGCGCAGGGGGATACGGCTTTCATGGCAGGCTCCTTTCCCGCCGCTTTTATAGCACAGGGAGAAGGGCCGCGCCAGATGCCGGCTTGGAGCCTGGCCCGCCGATCTTAAGGCCGGCGATCAGGCGGCCGGAGGCTCGAGGCCGCGCTGCCGCTCGCGGCAGATGCAGGGCGCCAGCTGCGCCCAGCTGGCTTGGTCGCCCATCTCGAGGGGCAGGAAGTCGCGCCGGATGGAGCCGTCCTCGATCTCCACCACCCGGTCGCAGCCGGCGGCGATGTGTCGGTCGTGGGTGACGATGATGAAGGTCGTCTTGAATTCGCGGTTGATGGACCGCAGCAGCTCCTTGACCGCCTCGGTCGTGTCGGTGTCCAGGTTGCCCGTCGGCTCGNNCCACCCGCTGCTGCTCTCCGCCCGAGAGCTTGTTGGCCCGGCTGCCCATGCGGGCCCCGACGCCGACCCTCTCCAGAAGATCCTTGGCCCTGCCGACAGCGGCCGCATCGGCCCGGCCGTGCAGGATGCGGTAGGGCAGGAGCACGTTTTCCAGGGCGTTGAACTCGGGCAGCAGGTGGTGGAACAGGAAGATGAAGCCCAGGGTCCGGCCGCGGAAGTCGGCTAGGGCGTCGTCATCGGCGGCGAACAGGTCCTGGCCGTCGAAGCTCATCTGGCCCGAGGTGGGCCGATCCAGGGTGCCGATGATGTTGAGCAGGGTGCTCTTGCCCGATCCCGATCGGCCGATGATGGCCATGTACTCGCCGGCCCGCACGGTCAGGTCGATGTGGCGCAGAGCTTCGGTCTTGACGGTCGTGCCGTAGACTTTGCGCAGGCCGCGAAGCTGCAAGTCACCCATTGCGGATCACCTCGATCGGATTGAGGCGGNNCCCGCCGGGCCGGCACGAAGGCGGCCAGCGTCCCGGCGGCCGTGGCGATGAGCACCGACAAGACCACCGCCCCGAAGCGGACGGTGATGACATCCAGGCTGGCCGAGGGGTTGGCCTTCTGGGCCAGGACGAAGGCTTGAACCATGCCCCAGCCGGCCAGTCCGCCCAGGAGCGAGCCGAGGAAGCCCAGGATGCCGCCCTGGATGATGAAGACGCGGCTGATTTGGCGGGTCTTCATGCCCAGGGCTTTGAGGATGCCGATCTGCCGCGAGCGCTGGACAACCGAAATGGCCAGGACCGAGGCGATGGCCAGGGTAACCGAGAGAAGCACGAAGAGCTGGATCAGGTAAGACGACGAGCCCTGGCCCTGCAGGGCGGCCAGGAGCTGGGCGTTGGTCTCCTGCCAGCTCAGCCACTCCAGGCCGGGGAAGGTCCGGCGCAGGTCGGCCGCCCAGTCCTTGGCGGTGAAGACGTCCGGAACCTGCAGCTCGATTTGGGTCAGGCCCTGGTCGAGCCCGTAGAGGATCTGGGCCCGGCCGAGGGAGATGATGACCCAGCTCTCGTTGAGGGACTTGTTCTCCAGGTCGAACACGCCGTAGATGGGGAAGACATCGCCGGCCCCGGAGGGCACGATGATGCGCAGCGTGTCGCCGACGCCGGTGCGGAGTCTCTCGGACAGCTGGCGGCCGATCAGGATGCCGTTGCCGCCGACCTCGTAGCGGCCGGCGACCAGACGGCGGCGGATGTCGTAGAGGGCGTCGGCCCGCTCCAGGTCGAAGCCGCGCAGGATGACCGGCAGGGATTTGTCGCCCTGCAGGATGAAGCCCGAGCCCTGGGCCACGGGATTGATCGCCTTGAAAGCGCCCAGCTTGGCCAATTGTCGGTCGATCGACCGCCAGTTGCGGATAGGCTTGAGGCTGCCTTCGTTGGTTACGATTCGGGTCGTGGCGATCCGCCCGTCGGAGGGAACGAGGCCGCCGGCCGGAACGGCGTCGGGCATCTCGGCCGTGATGTGCGGCGAGCGGCCCACGGTGTCCTCGACCAGGCTGCGCTGGAGGTCGACGATCAGCGAGTTGAGAAAGACCTGGACGGCGATGCCCAGGGTGATGCCGACCAGGATCATGACGGTTTGGGTCTTCCCTTCCTTGAGCCCTTGGGGAAGGAGGATGCGATCGCCGGCCTTGAGGCCCGAAGCGACGGCGAACAGCCCGCCGCCGATGTCGTCGGCCTTGATCTCGATCCGCCGGGCCCGCCCGCCGTCCGCGGCGTAGACGAAGGCCGCTCCGCCCTCGCGGACTAGGAAGCGCTGCTCCACCAGCAGGGCGGCCGGAGCGCTTCCGACGACGATTTGGACGGAGACCGAGGACTCCGGGAGAAGCTCCTCGTGAACGCCGTCCAGCATCAGCCGCAAGGCGAAGGTGCCCCGCTGGGTATCGACGATCGGGGCGATGCGCTCGACCGCCGCCGGATAGGTCCGGCCGGGGAAGGCGGGGGAAGCGATGGCCGCCTTTTGGCCGATCGCCAGCCGGGCCAGGCTGGCCTCCTCGACCTGGACCTCGACATAAGAGCGCTCCGAGGCCGGGATGAAGGTGATGACCTTGGCCCCGCTGGTGCCGAATTCGCCCTTGTGGGCGGCGTGCTCGACGATGCGGCCGTCGAGAGGCGCCCGCAGGACCGTCTCCCGCAGATCGATCTCGGCCCGCTGCAGGTCGTTCTCGGCCTGGGCCACTTGGATCTCGGCCAGAGGCCGCAAGGTCGTCTCCAGCGAGCGAAGCTGGCTGGTGGCCGAAACGAGGGCCGACTCGGCCAGCTCCTTGTCCCGTCTGACCTGGTCGAACTGCAGGGGCGTGATCGAGCCCTTGTCCAGTAGCTCGGCCTGGCGCTTGAAATATACGGCGGCGTAATCGGCCGAGGCCTTGGCCTGGCGAACCCTCTGCTCCAGATCGATCAGGTCGGTCGAGCCCAGCTTGGCCAAGTTCAGCCGCGCCGCCGCCAAGGCTGACCGGCGCTGGGCAAGGACCGTCTCTTCGATGGCCGTATCCTGCCGCATGAGCGCCTGGCCGGCCTTGACCCGGTCGCCGTCCTTGATGAGCTCCTCGGCGATGCGGCCGGCCCGGTTGAAAGATAGAGGAATGGTCCTCTCACCGACCATCTGTCCAGAAGCGAGAACGGTCTCGGAGGCCTCGCGGGCCTCCAGGACGACGGAGGGGATCCGGACGCGCCTGAGCGAGCGGGCGGCGAAGAACGTAAGGAGCAAGGCCCCCCAGGAGGAGAAAAACACCAACCGGCTTCTTGATGCGGGCCATGTAGCTAAAATCCTTGGACACGGGAATCCGTCCCGGTTTAAATTCCTATCGGCATAGAGTATTTTAACAGAAAGACCGCCTTCCGGTAAATCAGGAGGCCGGCTCAAGCCGCGCAGGATTGGCCGGTACCCCGGTTCGCAGGACTTCCCGGAATCGGGAGAAGAGCCAGATGAAGGGCTGGAGGAGAGGTCCGGTGCGGTGGGGGTAATTCGGGAGTTATGTAGGGTGTCCCCCAATTCAATTCCATTTCGTTATAATGGCGCCATGATCAAAGCCAGGCCGGAGGACTTCATCGTCGAGGAGAAGGCCGACCTGCCCCTGGTCCCGTCCGGCTCCTTCCGCGTCTATCTTCTGACCAAGACCGACTGGACGACTCCGGACCTCGTTCGCCGCCTGGCCGGAGCCTTCGGCGTATCCCCTGCGGCCCTGTCCTACGGCGGAAAGAAGGACAAGCACGGCCGCACATCCCAGTTTATCGCCGTGCGGGACGGGCGGAACTTCAGCCGCGAGGGAGACGGCTTCCGCCTGGAGACCGTCGGCTTCATGGACCGGCCCATGGGCCCCGATCTTTTGCGCGGCAACGCCTTCCGGGTCGTTTTAAGGGACCTCCTCGCGACGGAGCCCGCGGAGCGGGCCCTGGCTGAGGCGCGCGAAACGGGATTCCCCAACTACTTCGACGACCAGAGGTTCCGCAGCTACGATCCCGAAAGGGGATTCTTCGCCGAGAAGATCCTCCACCGGCATTGGAACGGCGCGCTGCAGGTTTTCCTGACCTCGACGGCGCCCGGAATGTGGGGGCCCGAGAAGATCAGGCGCCGCGAGCTCTTCGACCGCTGGAAGGACTGGCCGCGCTGCCTGGAGCTGGCCCGGGGACGGGAGGAGCGGGAGATCTTCGAGTTTCTCGTCGCCCATCCCAAGGACCAGGTCAAGGCCCTGCACAAGCTGCCCCAGGAAGAGATCTCCATGCGCTATTCCTCGTTCCAGTCCCACCTCTGGAACGAGCTGCTGCGGCAGGTCGTGCGGGAGGCGGTGCCCGCCCCCGCGGCGGTTCCGGGAGCTGAGGGCGAGTATCTCTACTGGACCGAGGATAAGGCTCCGGCCGGATTGCTGGCCCTGGACCTTCCGACCTGCGCCGCCAGCATGGTCTTTCCCAGCGATCGGACGCGTGATATTTTCGCCGGGATTCTCAGGGGCCGGAACTTGAAGTTCGGCGACTTCCGGACCCGGGCCCTGCACCGGGTCTATTTCAAGTCCTTCCCCCGGCCGGCGGCGGTCGTACCGGAGAATCCGGTCATTCTGGAGAAGGGGGCCGACGAGTTCAACCGCGGCCGGCGTCGTCTGACCCTGTCTTTCTCCCTGCCCCGGGGCTCTTACGCCACCATCCTGATCAAAAGGCTGTCCCTCGGGGATGCCGCCTGAGCCGGCCGGAGCGGGGACTTGCGCCCCGGATGGACTTCGGAGATCATAAGGATTCCGGACAGTGGAACATCCCTTGACGGAGGCGACCATGAAGATGAAGAGAGCGGCCCTTTTCACCGCCGCGCTCCTGGCGACCGCGGGACTCGGCTTGGCTGGAGCGCCGGCCGGATATAACGCCTGGTTCACCGACAAGGCCCTGCGGATCGATCTCTACCAGGTCGGCGATGCGGCCGGCGAATCCCTGACCATCGACGCGATCTATGGAGAGCCGCTCTGGCCCGAGACCCGCACGGCGCTCGTCGACCCCTTCGGATACGGCCGCTATGTCCTCAAGGTCTACGATGTTGCCTCCAATACCCTGATCTACTCGCGCGGCTTCGACACCATGTACGCCGAGTACAAGACCACCACCCCGGCCCTGGAGGGAGCCAAGCGCGTCTTCCAGCGCAGCCTGCGCTTTCCCGAGCCCAAGCGGCCGGTCCTGTTCGTCGTCGAGGCCCGGGACAAGAAGAACCTCCTCCATCCCATCTTCAGCCGGACCATTGATCCGGCCGACTATCACATTATCCGGGAGCCGGCGGCCGCCGGCGACTGGATCTATGAGCCGGCCGTGGCCGGCGATCCGCGCACGACGCTGGACCTGGTCTTCCTGGCCGAGGGCTATGCGGCCGCGGGCAAGGACAAGTTCAAGGCCGATGTCGATCGGATGACCCGGACCCTGTTCGAGACCGAGCCCTATAGGAACGCCAAGGGGCGGATCAGCGTCCGGGCCGTCTTCCGCCCCTCGCCCGAGGCGTCCATGGACGAGCCGCGCCAGCGGGCCTACCGCAAAACCGTCCTGGCCGCGTCGTTCAACGCCTTCGATCTGGACCGCTATATGCTCATCGAGAGGGACCACCTGATGCACGAGATCGCGGCCCAGGTGCCCTACGACGCCATCATCGTCCTGGTGGACAGCGCCCGCTACGGCGGCGGCTCCATCGCCTTCGACTACTGCGTGACCACGACCGACCACGCCCGCAGCCTGGAAGTCTTCCTGCACGAGATGGGCCATTCCTTCGGCGGCCTGGCCGACGAGTACTACGCCAGCGAGGTGTCCTACAACGACTTCTATCCCAAGGGCGTGGAGCCTTTCGAGCCCAATATCACGGCCCTGCTCGACCCGGCCAACGTCAAGTGGAAAGACCTCCTGTCGCCCGGCATCGGAGTACCGACCGAGTACGGCAAGAGCGAGCAGGAAGCCTTGATGGCCGAGCGGCAGGCCCGCCGCAAAGCCGCGGCCGAGGAGGTCGCCCAAGCCAAGAAAAAGGGATCGGCCGCGACGGCCGTCAAGGCCATCGAGGACAAGGCGGCGGCCGATGACAAGATCCTGCAAGCCAGAATCGCGGCGATTCGCCTGAAGTACGAGGGCCTGATGGACAAGGTCGGCGTCTTTGAAGGGGCCGGCTATGCCGCCAAGGGTCTCTACCGGCCCCAGATCGTCTGCATCATGATCGGCAATCCCAAGCGGGAGTTCTGCGCCGTTTGCCGCAAGGCCATCGCCGACATGATCGATTATTTCGCCGCCCCGGCGGCGCGGTAAGAGAGGCAAGGGTCATGGATGCTTCGTCCTGGTGGAAGGAGCTTCCCGGCGCCGTCACGGTCTGCGGCCGCGACGGCGTCATCCTGGAGATGAACGAGCGGGCCCGCCGCACTTTCGAAGCCGACGGCGGCGCGGCGCTGATCGGGACGAACGTCCTCGACTGCCATCCCGAGCCCGCCCGGACCAAGCTGCGGGACCTGCTGGCCTCCGGCCGGGTCCATGTCTACACCATCGAGAAGAAGGGCATCAAGAAGCTCATCTACCAGGCGCCCTGGTTCGAAGCCGGCGTCTACGCCGGCTTCGTCGAGCTGTCGCTGGAGATCCCGACGGCGATGCCGCATTTTATCCGCGGCTGAGAGGGATCGGAATCGGGAATCGGCCCGGCTTGGCGCCCAATGGCTTGATTTCCCCCGGTCAACCCCCTATGATGAGTCGCGCTTCCGGGCGCGCCCGTAGCTCAGCTGGATAGAGCATTTGGCTTCGAACCAAAGGGTCGGGAGTTCGAATCTCTCCGGGCGCGCTTTCCCATCCACCCCGGAGGGGGAGTCTACTTTCCCACGACCTTTTTAATCTCTCCGATCTTCTTCTGAACCTTGCCGGCCAGCTGTTCGTTTTTTCCGTCGGCTTCCAGATCTCGATTCCCGACGGCATTTCCTACGACCTCTTTGATCTTCCCCTTCGCTTCGTGCAGACGACCTTCCGTTTTGTCTCTCTGGCTGGATTTCACGGTGTTCCTCCTTCAGGAAACGCGGACCTATGTCTTGCCTATAGCGTTATTGCAACCTTCGTGCCAGATGCCGCATCTCGGTTTCAGGCGTTTCCCCCCCGGGAGAGGGGCCCCTTAAATTCGGACTAACCTTGGCTTTGCCGCCGGCCGATGGATCAGGAGGAAGGGATCACGGAGGCTTGATTCCTGCGGAGCAGGAATATTCCTGTTTAAGAGAGCGAATCGCGAAAAAAGCGTTGAGCGCAGCGCTCCGAAAGCCGGCCGTTCGCGCCTCTGGCTCAGCCGGGTTGGATTTCCGTCCGGTCGACCGAAGCTGAGAAGGCTTGGCATGAATCGTGCATTGATATCTGTCGACCCTCACAAGTTCAATCCGTCTTTCGGATCGGCCAGGCTCGGGACGTCGGGAGCTAGAGGGGAAAGGAGTCCGAGATGCTTGAAGCGATCTTGATCATTCTGTTGGTCGGGTGGGCCTTGGGGCTTTTTGCCTTTCACGCCGGCAGCATCATCCACGTCCTGCTCGTCATCGCCTTGGTGGTCCTGGTCATCCGGCTGTTGAAGGGCCGGAGAGTCCTCTAAAGTGAATGATGCCGCAGGGACAAGGCGGAGGCCCGGTTGGTGGGGCGAGACGATGATCAGCGGGAGGGGACGCTTTGCCTAAGGTAAGTCCGCCTGGGAAAGCCCGCCCGCGCTCGCCGCATCACACGAACACGGCGCCGGCAGTGACGGGACGTGCTCTGGCTCGGGTTCGCCGGGATCTGTTCTCTCCCATCGTCGGAGGAATGGCGCTGCTTGTCGCAAGCGCCGCGCTGATCCTCGCCGTCCGCAGCCGAGCTTAACGGAGCCGCTGAGGCACGCTCAGCCATAGGATCGGCGAGTCGGGGCGGCATGCCCTTCAGGGAGAGAAGGGAAGGGACGGGAAGGGCGTACGGACGCTGGGGAAAGGAAGGAAGATATCATGAAGGTTCTAGGCGTTATCCTCATCGTTGTGGGCCTCTTGGCTCTGATCTACGGGGGAATCCAGTACACGTCCAGGGAAAAAGTGGTGGATCTCGGGCCTCTTCAAGTCACGGCGACGCAGAAGAAGAACATCCCCCTGCCTCCGATTGCGGGCGGAATCGCGCTTGTAGCGGGGGTCGCGCTGGTTGTCGCCGGACGCAAAAAGCCCTGACGGCCCCCAGTCCGGGTTCGTTTCCGGCTGATTGGCGGGATCGGGCGGCCCTCTTCTTCGGGGGCTCTAGGGAGAAGAAGAGGGCCCGTGGTTCTTATCGGCCCGCCGGGGGTGATTCTTTGGCTTCAGCTTTCCTTTTCTTCTTGAGGATCGCTCGGATGCTCAAGGGGGAGGGCATGGTGTCGCCCAGCAGGAATCCCCAAGGCTTCAAGGGCTCGATATGGTCGCAGATGAGCTTGATGATGGCCAGCAGCGGTATGGAAAGAAACATGCCGGGGACGCCCCAGAGAGCATTTCCCGCGATGACCACGATGATGGAAAAAAGCGCGTTGATCTTGACTTTCGAGGCGACGATTTTGGGGACGATATAGTTGTTATCGATCAACTGGATGGCGTAATAGGCGATGAGAATATAGACGGCAAACCATGGCGAGGGCTTGGTGGCCAGGGCGACCATGATGGGCAAGGCGACGGCCACAAGCCCGCCGATGTAGGGGATGACGTTGAGCAAGGCGCCCAGGATCCCGATCAGGATCGCATAATCGATGCCGAGCAGGAGAAGAGCCATGATCTCCAGGGCCGCGACCAGGACGGCCTCAATCGCCAAGCCGACGATATAGCGCTGAATGACGGATTTGGTCTGGGTGACGACTTCATTGACCTGACTTTGCTCGTCGGCGCGAAACAGCCTGCGAATGAAGTCGAGCAGGATCGGTTGATATAACAACAGCAAAAAGACGTACACGGGAAGAAGCAACAAGATCACAATCCAGTTGCCGAGGGTGACGAGCGTTCGTCCGATGGCGGCGGTGCCGGTGTTGACGAGCTCGCTCTGAGTTTTGGCAAGCCAGGCCTGAAGCTTTTGTGGATTCAGATCGAAATAGCCGGAGACGGAGGTGATGGTCTGGTTGAGGATCCCGGTCAACCTCTCGACCAGGACCGGCCATGATTCGCCGAGCCGACTGACCTGCGAGATAAAAAATCCTCCGAACGCGGCGATGATGATAAAGACAAGGAGCATGGTGACGATAATCGCGATCAAGCGGTTGATTTTTTTTCGAGCTAAAAAATCAACGACGGGATGGAGCACGATGGCGATGATGATCGCAAAAATAAGCGGGACGACGATGTTCCGGGAGACGTACAACATCGTCAACAAGGCATAGACGCTGACAAGCAAAACGGCGGCCTTGGCAAGAAACGGCAGTTTCATCTCATCTCCTTCCAGGATCGTCGCCGACTTTCCCGCCGAGCTTCATCGAAGCCTATTGGATCATAAGCGCGCAGCCGATGGAAGCCGATTCGAAAGAGCCGGGCCGAATCGTATTGACAAGTTATCTTTTGCTTTTTTATAATTCGGACCAAGAAAGAAAGGCGCGGAGTTCCATGGCTTCCATTCTCATCATCGATGACGACAAGCTCATCAGCAATTGGATCGCCAACGCCGTAGCCCAATTGGGGCATCGTTCCTTCACCTCGCCTACCCTTAAAGGCGGGCTGGGGAAAGCTCAAGCCGAGCCGTTCGATATCGTGTTTGTCGACGTGCGCCTGCCCGATGGAAGCGGCTTGGAGAAGATGTCGAAGATCAAAGCGGCGCGATCCTCCCCGGAAATCATCGTCATTACCGACTTGGGCGATCCCGATGAAGCCGAGCTCGCGATTCGGGCCGGCGCCTGGGATTATATAGAAAAGCCGGCTTCCTTGGAGGCCATCAAGCTTACCATACTCCGAGCCCTGGATTATCGCGCTGAACGACAATCGGGGAAGCCGCCGGTCGTCTTGAAGAGAAAAGGCATCATCGGAGATTCCGCGGCGATCACGGCCTGTCTGGACCTGCTGGCCCAAGCCGCCGGCAGCGGCGTCAATGTTCTCATTACCGGCGAGACCGGAACGGGGAAAGAGCTTTTTGCCAAGGCTGTTCATTACAACAGCTCCCGGGCCAAAAAGAGCTTCGTGGTCGTCGATTGCACGGCGCTTCCGGAGACGCTCGTTGAAAGCGTCCTTTTCGGGCACACTCGGGGAGCTTTCACCGGAGCCGATCGAAGCGAGGAGGGATTGATCAAGCAAGCCGACGGCGGGACCCTGTTTTTGGATGAAATCGGGGAGATGCCGTTCCTGATTCAAAAGAGATTCCTGCGGGTCATTCAAGAGCATCGTTTTCGTCCGGTCGGAGGACGCCAGGAAATCGAGAGCGATTTCCGGCTCGTAGCGGCGACGAATCGGGATTTGCCGAGCATGGTCCAGCTGGGCCTGTTCCGGGAGGACCTGTTCTTCCGGCTTCGGACGCTGACTCTGGAATTGCCCCCTTTGCGATTGATTCCCGGAGACATCAAGGAACTGACGCTCTTCTACATGAATGTCTTGTGCGAGCGGTTTGGAATTGAAGCCAAAGAGGCTTCCGCCGAGTTCTGGGATGTCGTCATCAAGTACCCTTGGCCCGGCAACGTGCGGGAAATGATCCAGGCCTTGGAGAAAGCCCTGCTTCAGGCCAAAGACGAGCCCATGCTCTTCCCCAAGCACCTTCCAGTCTACATCCGCATCCAGGTGGCCCGCGGCTCTTTCGTCAAGGGACCGGCCGGCCCGGCGGCCGCGGAAAAAGATGCCCGCTCTTCCCTCCAGCCGCCGCGATGGCAGGAGATCAGGAAGGCCGCCGTATCGGCTGCGGAGCAGAAGTACGTCAAGGACCTGATGTCTTCGGTCGGCGGAAAAGTCGATGAGGCCTGCCGGATCTCCGGCCTATCCCGATCGCGGCTCTATTCCCTTCTGCGGAAATATCGCTCCGCCGACTGGCGTCATCCGACCTGACATCGGATCGCCGGCGGGAATCCCCGCCCCGGGTCGTCCCTGAGCGCCCGGTCCGTCAATTCGCCCGCGCTTTTTTTTCGATGGACGATTTCAGCTCGGAGAAGAAGCTGCAATCCGGATTGATGCGCATCGGACCCGCTTTTCTTTTCCAGAAATTGAAGGCGAAGGCCGCCAACACTTCCTCGTCGTTTCCCCGCTTCCATCCCAGCGCGAAATCGAGTCCCTGAAGATTGAAACCGTGCCGGGAGCCTGCTTGATGGACGTCCAGGAATTCGAGCCGGCCGCTTTGAAAGCCGCCTTCGCCGAAGGCCCGGACGTCGCGCAGGGCGCCCGCCCGCCTCTCGGCTTCGTTCCTTCGGCCGGTCAGGGTGCTGATGATCTTTTGGGGCAGCGTCATGTCGATGTCTCTTTCAATGATCGGCTTGGCGATGATGATCATTTGCTGGATGATCATCTCCCGGGCCTTTTCGCTTTTCCGCATATACCTCAAGGCCAGCTCATATCTCTTCGCGTAGACAAGCCAGCCCGATACCCCGACGACGACCAGCAGGAGAAGGGCGGCCTTCCGGATCGTTCTCCCTAGGATCCTCGACCCGGCTTGGGCTGTCATAGTGATTCGATCTTCTTTCTTCTTTCTTTCTCTCATCTCGCGGCATCCCTCCAGCTTCCGTTAACGGATAAGCCCTGGATCCGAAATCATTCACCCTAATACTGCCGCTTTCATGCCACATTCTTCTTCTTGTTCTCGGCGATCAGAGAATCACGCATAATTCTAACAAAGCGTCCGCTTGAGCCAAGGGGGAAGCCCCCCCCCTCCCCAAAATATTCCTGCAACGCAGCATTATTCTTGCTAAAGAGTAAGACGGCGGCCCATCCGTCCCGAAGTCGGGAAGAGCCGGGGGGCATCCCCGGGGCGTCCCGCGGCGCGGCTCTTGGGGCCGCCGGCGCGAAGAGACTTCCTCATGACCTATGGGGAAGGATGGAAAAACATCTTGGCACACATATTGCAATGATGCCGATTAGGAGAACAAACATGAAAAGAGCCTTTTGGGTCGTGGCCTTGGTTTTTATCATGGCGGCGAGCTCGGCCGGCCAGCTCGCTTCGCCCGACGTCGGTTATGCCTATGAAGGGGTCAGCCCTGCGGCTTCCGGCGTTCAGCAGTATGCCCGCAATCCTCAGGAGTACGGACGATATGAAGATGATTCCTACTTCTATGATCGTCTGTCCTTCTACGGAGACTGGATCGATCTCAATCCCTATGGCTATGTCTGGATCCCCAGGCATATGGGCTATCGCTGGCGTCCCTACAGCAACGGGCAATGGGTCTGGACCGATTACGGCTGGACCTGGATCGCGGCCGAGGAATGGGGAGATATTCCCTTCCATTACGGCCGCTGGGGCTGGGATGATGAGATCGGCTGGTTTTGGGTTCCCGGCTCGGTTTGGGGCCCGGCTTGGGTGACTTGGAGATCCAACGATCGCTATATGGGCTGGGCGCCGCTTCCGCCCGGATTCGAGTTCAGCCTGGGGATGAGCTTCAATTCATCTTCGCTTCGGATCTCCTCGAATTTCTGGGTTTTTATCCAAGGATCGCACTTTCAGGATACAAACCTCAATTCCTATATCCTTCCTTATGAGCGCAATCCGATGATCGTCAACTCCTCGAACCTCCACAACAACATGTACACCCGCAACGACAGAATCATCAACGAAGGAATCGGGTTTGATGAGGTACGCCGCATCACCGGACGGGTCGTCCCCGTCTACGCGGTGCAGGATGTTCCGCAGCCGGGACGCACGCGGGTCAGCGGCCGATCGGTCCAGCTCTTCCGGCCGACGATTCGGGCCAACAGCGCCGCCAAGCCCAAAAACTTGGTGAATACGAACCAGGCCCGGCGGGAGCTGGCCCCGGCCAAAGTCTTCGACCCCCGCGGGCAGCAGACCATCTCGACGGAAGCCGCGGCCGTCCAGAGGCGGCAAATTCAGGAAAAGAGGCTTCTGACGGCGAGTCAGGCGCAGGAGATCAAGGGCATTCAGCAGAAGCGCGATCAGGAGGCCCGGCGGGTCAGAGACGCCGCGGCTAAAGCTCGGGTCACGCGTGATTATGAGGCCAAGATCTCCGAATTGAAGAAGAGTCATGCCGTCGAGGCCCAGCAGATCGACGTCCGGCATCGAAGCGATGCCGAGCAGGTCAAGAAGGTCACCCAGGTCCACAAGTCCGCGCCGACGAAGCGCGGCGGGAAGAAATGAACGATGGATTATCACAGTTTGAGAATGTCTTGTCAGGAAGGTAAAGATGCTTAAAAAAATAATCGTGGGACTATCCGCCGTCCTGTTTCTGGCCTCCGCGGCCGCGGTCTCCGCTCAGGACGTCCTGATGAACTCGGCCGAGACCATCAACAAGGGCAACGTCAAGCTGGGCTTTTTCCCCACGGTGCTCTTCGGCAAGAACGGCGAAGACACCTTGTTCGGCGCGGCCGGCCGGGTGGGGATCGGGCTGACGACGCGCTTCGACATCGAGGTCAAGGGCGCGATCTTCCAAGGCCTTAAGTACCTGGGCGCCGACGCCGAATTATGGTTCCTCCACGGGCCGAACTTCAACGGCTCGGCCGCGCTGGGCGTCCACATGACGAATCGGCAGGGGGGGGATGACAGCCGGGGCGTCGACACCGCGCTCCTGCTCAGCACCAGGCCCGTCGAGCGGCTGGAGCTCTACGGAGGCTTCAAATTCGCCTATGATTGGGTCAACGGCTCGGATCGTACGCTGGCCATGATGCATCTCGTGCCGGGACTCGAGTTCCGGATCAGCAGGAGCCTCGATTTCCTGGCGGAATTCGGCTTCGCGCTCAACGGGAACGCCCGTCACTATGCCAGCCTGGGATTGGCCCTGTATTTCTTCCGTTGAGGCCCCCGGCCCGGCCGTCCGGGAGGAAGGGGAACGGAGGGAAAGAGCCGGGTCCGGGATCCGAACAGGAAGATCAAATGACGGAGTCCAACAGCGGGAGCTCAAGGGGATGGAGACCTAGAGCTGCGATCCTGGCCTGGATGTGCTCCGGGATTTTCGCCGGCGGCGGATCATTCGCTTTCGGGTTCCTCACATCCGAGAGCCATGATCCGCCGCGGCAGGCCATGGCCCAGCCTGCGGCATCCCCTGCGGCGGATTTTTACCTGACTCCCTATCGCCCCCCCGCCCCTACCGCGAGGCGAGGCGGCTTTAGGCCGCCGCGTCTCTTGTTTCAACAGCAGCCGTTCAACGTGGAACCTAGACGATTGCGGAGTGATGACCCGGAGTTCAACCCGAAGCGGTCGCTGGGAACCGTCGCTCTCCAGGTCACTGCGACGAATGCGCTGACCTGGGCGGTGGACAGGTATGTCTTCGGATATTCTTGGGCCCGGGTCGGTGTATCGAGCTGGAAAAAGAATTTCCAACTAGGCTGCGTCTGGGATATCGACACGTTCAACATGAATTTCTTCTTTCATCCCTACTCGGGAGGCGCCTCTTTCAATGCCGCCCGGGCCGGCGGATACGGCTACTTGGAATCGGTGCCTCTTGCCCTCCTGGGCAGCTTGATGTGGGAATACCTCGGGGAAACGAATCAACCGGCGTACAACGATGTGATCAACACGACGATCAGCGGCGCCCTGTTTGGGGAAATCCTGTATCGATTGAGCTCGCTGCTCCTGGATGACAGGACGACGGGGGCGGAAAGGTTTTTCCGGGAATTCGGGGCCATGATTCTCAGCCCCGGGCGGGCGGTCAGCCGCCTTCTACAGGGCGAGATGACCAGGATCACGGCGAAAGAGATCTATCAGAAGGAACCGCTCAACGTCACGCTGACCGCCGGGGCCCATGTCTTCAACAAGGGGACGAGCTTCTTCACAGGCAGCCTGAGCTCCAATTTCGACATCCATCTGGACTACGGGAATCCTTTCGAGATTCGCCCCCGCAAGCCCTTCGATTTCTTCAAGCTGCGGACCGACCTCAGCTTCGGGAAGAGCATCGGTGGAAGATATCTGGATAATTTCATCGGGTATGGGCTTCTATTCGGCAAAACCATCCGGACCGGGAATCTGGATGTCTTGCTGGGGGCCTTTCAGCATTACAACTACTGGGACAGCAAGATTTTTCGAATCAGCACGATGGCCTTCGGCGGGGGGGTCGTCGGGAAGTGGCATCTGCCCGGGAAATCGAACGTTCAGGCCGTCTTCCACCTCGGGCTCATCCCCCTCGGAGCCAGCGATTCGCCCCATATCGATTTCCTGGAAGAGGGGGTCCACGTCCGGAACTATGATTATTCCGGCGGAGTCGAAGCCAAGCTCGAAGCCACTCTGAATCTCCTGGATCGGGGGCAGGTGACGGCGATCTATTACGCCTATAGTCTCCATACCTATGTCGGGCCGCCCGGATACAAGAATGTCGCGGTCTTCAAGCCCCGAGTCGCCGTCAGGCTCACGGGAAACGTCAGCCTCGGCTTCGAGTATTTATTTTACCACAAGGACAGCTTTTACCGGGATATTCCGGACGAGCACAAAGGCAACAGCGAACAGAAGCTGTACTTGCTGCTGTATTTCTGAGCCGAAGTCCGGCTTGCGGGGGGTGGACGGGAGAGGGCCGGCAGGGCTTGCGGGAGCGGAGCCGTTCCGTTGGACCGGAACGGACAAGGAGAGTCTGATGCGAATGTTCTACTATTCCAGCCGGGACAATCCCCATACGAAAAGACTCAAAGCGGTGATCCGGGCCGTCATCCCCCATGACCGAATCGAAAGCTTTGCCTGCTTGCCGGATTTTGAAAAGAGGCTGCGGATACCCGTCGAGCCGGATTCCATAGCGGTCCTTTCCATCGACAGCCGGAAAGAGCTCGTTCAAATGCAAAAGCTGCGCGAGATGCTGACGGAGATCTATATCCTGATGATCATTCCGGATCGGGAGAAGAGGACCTTCGAGCTTGCGCACATCCTTCTGCCCCGGTTCTTGAGTCAGAAGGAGAGCGATTTCGTCAACCTTCGATTTGTCCTGAATAAGATGTTCATCCATTCCCAATTGGCCCCCCTGGTCGGCTGACCGGGCTCTCCCCCCGGCTAGGCCTGGAGCGGACCGGCGCCGAGTCGGGGCGCGCCGCCCCATGAGGTTGCGTTCCGGTTCTCAACTCCCTATGATGAGTCTCGATCGCCGGCGGCCTCCGTCCCAGGAGCCGCGGCGACGAAGTCTCCCATGCGATTTTACGGACTGCTCAAGCGGACCCGCTGGATCGTCCTAGCCATGCTTTTCATCTACCTGGGCGGAACCGGGGCCGGCTACGTCGCCGGTCAGCGCGGCTGGGTCGACGCGGCCAAGCTGCGGACGACGAAGATCGCCCAGCTCAGCCGGGACCTCGAATACAAGGTCCCCGTTTACGGCGCGCTCCTGCGGAAGTACAAGGAATGGGAGCGGCCGCGGCTGATGAGTGCCGTATTCCAAGGCCGCGCGACCCGGGCCACGTTTCTGATCTTGTTCAACAACTGGGTCGTGGCCGACTTCACCATGGTGGTGCGAACGGTCACCCTGCTGCCGCTTCTGCTCTATCCCTACGGACGCTTCGCCCAAGGGGTGTTCCTGGCCCGGGCGCCCTCAAGCTTCCGGGTCTGGTCCATCTGGCTGACCGAGTTCGGCGGATATTTCGTGACCATCTGCGCCGCCCTCTGCCTGGTCCTCTGGGTCCTGGCCTTCCGTCGCTTCGGCTTTCCTTCGCGGCGCCAGGCGCTGGCGGGAGGATTGAAGGTGTTCGCGGCCGCCTACCTGCTTTCCGGCGTCTTTTTCCTCGTCGGAGCCTGGCTCGAGACGATGCTCCTCCTCGGCCGCACCTTCGGCTGAACCCAAGGAGCATAAGCTCAAGCGTCACTAATCTACTGGTTCACATCTCTTGACAAGGGTATTCCTGACGAGTAGGATCCTGTCGAAGTACAGGGGAGGGAAAGTGAGTAATCATGCGTCTTCCTGGCTTGTCTCGATCTTTGCCCTTTTTATGTGTTTTAGTCCGTGGCATTCCTATGGAACCGGACCAAGCTTCAAAAAACCTCAGAATAAAATATCTCCCTATTCACTAGAGTACGAGATCATACCCCCTGCAAAAGATGTTTTGACTATTAATTTTTTTAATATGACTGGGTTTGACAAAATTGTCATTGAGAATGTCTCATCGGACTCCGAAACGGCCACCGTCTTTAGCCGCATGAGCCTCATCCCGGGGTCCGCCACTGATGAATCCAAATCCTCAAATATTTCCATAATCCTGCCTATTGTTTATCAACCCACTGATCCCTATCTGCACATAAGGGTTAGGAAGAGCAAAGAAACACCTGACTTTTTTTGCATCAAATTTATACCCCCAACGACAAGCATGACGGGTAAAGTAGCCTGTGGTACTGGTGATCCACACATTGAAAGCGCTCCCGGCTGCCCGACCTGGTGTTACTGGGCGTATATCATTTCGTATCCAACCGGCTGTCTCCAGGTTAAGTGTTGTCAATACGGCAATATTCTTTATGATTTAAACAACTGCACGATCACTTGTCTTGGTGGTGATTGCAGCGATTAGTGTCTTCAGCGACGGCTGGGTTGGCCCCTTCAGGTGCTCATGACTCGGCGAGGCTTTTTCCTCGGCAAAGTGGATGGTTGGCGCGGTTTGGGATCTTTATTCTCGAGTTGACAAAGCCGGGGCCGCGGCCTATGTATTAAGTGCGGTCGTTCTTAGCCGCCTCGGGAGAAGGCGGCCGCCCCGACCGGCGCGGCGTTCCGATCGTGCGGTGACCTCATGGGAGGGGCCCTCCGCCGGAAGGGGCCGGGCGCGCGGGGGATGGGATCTTAGGACTTCCCCGGATGAAAAGGGCGGGGAAGGGGGTTCCATCCCCCCGGGCCGGGTTCTCGATTTTCCTCCCGTCGCCGAGTTTCCCCGATTGATTTCTTCCCCCGGCTGATTATATATTCATTCCCCATGACCGTCGCTCCCGCCCGGCCGGCCGCCGCGATCCGCCTTGATTCCCGCCGTTACCCCGTCCGCGCCGGCGGAGCATCCCATCCCCCCACTCTCCAGGAGGAACCATGAAGCGCTTGATGCGGGCCATTGCCCCGACTCTTATTCTCGCGGCCGTGTCGATGACCTTGGCCGGCGTCCAGGCCGTCCCCGCCGGCAAAGCCAACTACGATCTGGCGTCGCGCTGGACGGCGGCCAAAGTCGGCAAGCTCGTCTTCGACGGCCAGGTCCAGCCGCGCTGGCTGGAGTCCGGGGACCGCTTCTGGTATTCCTACGAGACCAGCCTCGGCCGCCAATGGTATATCGTCGACCCGGCGGCCAAGTCGCGCAAGCCGCTCTTCGACAACGCCAGGATGGCCGCCCTGCTGACCAAGACGACCCTCTTCCCCTACGACGCCCAGCACTTGCCGATCCGGACGATCAAGTTCATCAAGAAGGACACGGCCCTCCGCTTCGACATTGAGCTGCCCAAGGACGCGGACATTCGCGTCGGCGAGGCCCTGAAGAAGGTCGGCGACGTAGGCAAGGAGTTCGAGGACAAGGAAAAAGAGAAGGAAAAAGAGCAGGACACGCAGAAGAAGGATCAGGACAAGAAGGACCAGGACAAGAAGGAGGCTGAGAAGCCCAAGGAGCCGGAGAGCAAGACTAAAACCCTGTTCTTCGAGTACGAGCTGGCCACCGGCCGGCTGACCGTGCTGGAAGACTACAAGGCCCCCGAGCCCCGGCCGCGCTGGGCCTCCGTCTCACCCGACGAGAAGACGGTCGTCTTCGGCCGCGGGTACAATCTCTACATGATGGATGCCGAGAGCTTCAAGAAGGCCTGGAAGAAGGCCGACGACAAGGACGTCAAGGAAGTCCAGCTGACGACCGACGGCGAGGAACACTACAGCTGGACCCGGACCCTGTCGGACGAAGACAAGAAGACCTTCCAGAAGGACGAGAAGGACCGCAAGGACTACCGCGTTCCGGCGGCCGGGGTCATCTGGTCCAAGGATTCCAAGAAATTCTCCATCGAGCGGGAGGACGAGCGCAAGGTCGGGGCCTTGTGGGTCATCAACGCCCTATCCAACCCGCGTCCAACCTTGGAGACCTACAAATATGCCATGCCCGGCGAGGAGGCCCAGCCCCAGCCCGAGCTGTGGATCTTCGACGTCGCCTCCAAGGCCAGGGTCCAGGTCAAGGCGGACAAGTACAAGGACCAAACCCTGTCGGTCTTCACCGCCCCGCGTAAAGCCTCGGACATGGACAAGGACTATCCGTCCCCGGCCATCTGGCTGGGCGACCGGTCGGACCTGCTCTACCTGGGCCGCCAGAGCCGCGACCTGCACCGCTATGACCTGAGCACGGCCGACACGGAGAAGGGCGAGGTCAAGACGCTCTTCGAAGAGGTCCTCAACACCTACGTCGACATCCAGACGCCGCGCCTGGTGGACGGGGGGAAGGAGATCATCTGGTGGTCCGAGCGGGACGGCTGGGGCCACTATTACCTCTACGACGGGGCGGGCCGGCTCAAGGGGCAGATCACCTCGGGCGAGTTTGTCTGCGCCGGCATCCAGCACCTGGACGACAAGGCCCGCGTTCTCTACTTCAACGCCTGGGGCCGTGAGCCGGGCGAGGACCCCTACTACGCCCATCTCTACCGGATCAACCTGGACGGCGGCGGGCTGAAGCTCCTCAACCCCGGCGACGCCAACCACTCGGCCGGCATGAACGAGGCCGGCCGCTGGATCGTGGACAGCTCCAGCCGGGTCGACCAGGCCCCCAAGTCCGATCTGCGGGATGCCCAGGGCAACCTGCTCCTGCCGCTGGAGGCCACCGACGTCTCGGCCTTGTTCGAGGCCGGCTTCCAGTATCCCGCGCCGTTCCAGGTCAAGGCCGACGACGGCGTCACGGACCTCTACGGGGTCATGTACAAGCCCTTCGACTTCGATCCGCAGAAGACCTACCCGGTCATCCTTTACGTCTACCCCGGTCCGCAGACCGAGAGCGTCTCCAAAACCTTCGTGCCCCGCAGCGCCAGCCAGCACTTGGCCCAGTTCGGCTTCATCGTGGTCGAGGTCGGCAACCGCGGCGGCAATCCCCAGAGGTCCAAGTGGTACCACAACTTCGGCTACGGCAACCTGCGCGACTACGGCCTGGCCGACAAGAAGCGCTGCGTGGAGCAGCTGGCCCTCCGGTACCCTTTCATCGACAGCGACAAGGTCGGCATCTTCGGCCATAGCGGGGGCGGCTTCATGACGGCCGCCGCGCTTCTCGTCTACCCCGATTTCTTCAAGGTCGGGGTGTCTTCCTCCGGCAACCACGAGAACAACATCTACAACCGCTGGTGGAGCGAGAAGCACCATGGGGTCAAGGAGGTCACGGACGACAAGGGTGCGGTCAAGTTCGAGTACGCCATCGAGAAGAACTCCGAGCTGGCCAGGAACCTCAAGGGCCATCTGCTCCTGACCACCGGCGACATCGATAACAACGTCCACCCCGGCAACACCTACCGCCTGGCCAACGCCCTGATCCGGGCCAACAAGCGCTTCGACTTCTTCCTCTTCCCGGGCCAGCGGCACGGCTACGGCGACATGGCCGACTACTGGACCTGGTTCCGAGCCGACTATTTCTGCAAGTGGCTGCTGGGCGACTTCTCCCAGACGGTGGACATAAGAGAGCTGAACAGGGAGAAAGAGCAGTCCGGGGCTAAAGCCGCGGCGGCCGGAGCCGGCGGCCAGGGCGGCGGCGTTCGGCGCTAGGCCGCGGCCGGCTTCGAGGCCGTCAGAGGTATCGAGATCTTATTTATTCGCGAAGTGCCGAAGATTCTCTGAGGAGCGTCTCGAGATTGCGGCGCCGAATGCGCGCGCGCCAATCGCGGCGAACGGCGGGATCCGCCGCAGCCGGAGCCGCGAAGACCAGGCGGATCGATCCGCCCTCCAGGGCGGCGGTCACGTCAAAGGCCCGGCCGGGACCCGGCTTTTCGGAGACGGCGAAGGCCAGGGCGTCATGCCAGATGTCGCGGCGCGCCTGGCCCGGAAGGATCCGCCACCCGGCCGGATCGGGCCGTCCCGGCCCAAGAATCATGCCCTCGGGGAAGGCGGCCAGGAAGCGATCAGCGGATTCGGCGAGGCCGACGGCCTCTCCCATTTCCCTGGTCCGGGGCTTGGCGCCCAGCCAGCCCGAATCCGCCAGCCAGGCGGCCGCCGCGGCTCCTCCGCCGAAAGGCCCGGCGGACTCGATGCTTTCCATCAGGCCCATGCCCTCGGCCAGGAGCCAGCCGCGTTCGGGGACGTGGTCCGGGGGTGAGGCAAACCAGAGCA
>DFYJ01000061.1 GCA_002383325.1 Candidatus Aminicenantes bacterium UBA4085 | reverse complement strand
GTCCTGGCCTACGGCATCCCCGAGTTCCGCTTGCCGCGGGCGGTCCTGCGGGCCGAGATCGAGGAGCTCCTGTCCTTGGGCGTCGATCTGCGATTGAGCTTCATCGTCGGGCGCACGGCCCGGCTCGAGGACCTGCGGGCCGAGGGCTATCGGGCTTTCTTCATCGGCACCGGGGCGGGGCTTCCCAACTTCATGCGCATTCCGGGCGAGAACCTGGTCGGTGTCTTCTCGGCCAACGAGTACCTGACCCGGGTCAATCTGATGCGGGCCCGGGACTTCCCGACGTTCGATACTCCGGTGCCGCGAGCCAAGCGAGCGGCCGTCATCGGCGGCGGGAATGTGGCCATGGACGCCGTCAGGACGGCCAAGCGTCTGGGAGCGGAGCGGGCCATGATCGTCTACCGCCGCTCGCGCGAGGAGATGCCGGCCCGCATCGAGGAGATCAAGCATGCCGAGGAGGAGGGGATCGAGATCCATCTCTTGACGGCGCCGATCCGCTACCTGGGCGATGAGTCGGGGCGGCTGCGGGCCATGATCTGCCTGCGGATGGAGCTGGGCGAGCCGGACGCTTCCGGCCGCCGCCGGCCCGTCCCGGTCCCCGGCTCCGAATACGAGGTCGGGATCGACCTGGCCGTGGTGGCCGTCGGCCAGAGCCCCAATCCGCTCCTCTTCGACTGTCAGCCGGAGCTGCGGCGGGGCCGCTACGGCACCATCGAAGTCGATCCGGCTTCCCTGGCCGCCGCCGGAGCGCCGGGCGTCTTCGCCGGCGGCGACATTGTTCGAGGCGGGGCGACCGTCATCCTGGCCATGGGCGACGCGCGTCGGGCGGCGGCCGGCATGGACGCCTACCTGCGCGGGGAGCACGAGCCATGAGTGCGGACAAGCTTGTAACCGAGGCGGCCGGGCATCTGGGGTCGGACGAATCCGGCAAGGGGGATTACTTCGGCCCCCTCGTCATCGCCGCTTTCTTCTGCCCCGAAGGGCAGGAGCCGGTCCTGGCCGAGCTGGGCGTGCGCGACAGCAAGGCCCTTTCGGACAAGCGGGTGCTGGCTCTAGACTCGGCCCTGCAAGCCGGTTACGTCCACTCCGTCGTGGCCGTCGGCCCGGAGAAGTACAACGAGCTCTACGACAAGTTCCGCAACCTCAACAAGTTGCTGGCTTGGGGCCATGCCCGGGCCATCGAAAATATCCTGGAGAGGATGGACGTCCGCCGGGCGGTGACGGACCAGTTCGGCGATGAGCGCTTCATCCGTCAGGCCCTGATGACCCGCGGCCGGACGATCGAGCTGGAACAGCGGCCGCGGGGCGAGGCCGACCCGGCCGTGGCGGCGGCTTCCATCCTGGCCCGAGCCGAGTTCCTGCGGCGCCTGGCGGCCCTGTCGCGGGAATGGGGGATGGAGCTTCACAAGGGCGCCGGACCTCCGGTCGAAGCGGCGGCTGCGGCCTTCGTCTCCCGGCATGGGGCGGAGGCTCTCAGCCGGGTGGCCAAGCTCCACTTCAAGACCACGGCCCGCGTGCTCGCCGGCCTGTGATATAATCCGCGGCCGGACCGACCCGCCATGCCCGTCCTGCTCAAGGCCGCCGCCATCATCGTCCTCCTGCTTGTCCTCCTCCGCTTGAAAGTCGACCTCGGCCTGGCCCTGCTGGCGGATGCCGGGCTGACCGCCCTTCTCTTCGGCCTTCCGGTCTCCGCTTTTCTGCGGGAGGCGGGCCGGGCCCTCGTGGCGGAAGACACGCTGACGCTCCTCGGCATCCTGATCCTGGTCCTCTACCTCGGCTATTTCCTGCAGGAGAGCAACAGCTTCCGGCGCATGGTCGAAGCCCTCAAGGCCGTCATTCGTGATCCCCGGCTCATCCTGGTCGTGCCCTCGGCCTTCATCGGACTGCTGCCGATGATGGGAGGGGCCATGATGGGGGCCCCGATCGTCGAGGAGGCGGCCGCGCCCTACGGCTTGTCCCCGGCCTGGATGACGTTCCTTAACTATTGGTTCCGCCACATCTGGGAGTATTGCTGGCCGCTCTATACCAATCTCATCTTGGTCTCCCTGATCCTCGACGTGCCGATTGGACGGGTCTGCCTGGTCCAAGCCCCGTTCACCTTGGTGGCTGTCGCCGCCGGGCTGACCGTGCTCTTCCGCAAGGTGCCGCGGGGACCGAGGTTGGAGCGGCGTCGGGCCGCCCCGGCCGACTACGTCCGGGTGATCGGGTCGATCTGGCCGATCGCCCTGACCATCGGGCTCGTCTTCATCCTCAGGCTGGATATGCTCCCGGCCTTGGCCGCGGCCTGCCTGGCCTCCCAGGCTTTCTCGCGCATGCCGCTCCGGACCAGGCTTCAGGTCGTCCGCCGCTCCGTGACGCCGCGCATCATCCTGCTGACGGCCGCGGTCATGATCTTCAAGCGCATCCTGGAAGCCAGCGGGGCGCTGGAGGCTGTCGTCCGGGCCGTCCCGCCCGGAGGCTGGGGAACCTACGCCCTTCTTTTCGCCCCGCCTTTTCTGGTCGGCTTCCTGACCGGCGTCAACCAGGCGTATGTGGCCATCGCTTTTCCCCTGCTGGCTCCGATCATCGGGCGCGGCCGGCCCGACATGGTCCTGCTGCTCTTCGCTTACGTCAGCGGCTTCGTCGGCATCTTGCTGTCGCCGGCCCACCTCTGCCTGGCCTTCACAGCCGAATACTTCAAGGCCGAGCTCAAGGACGTCTACCGCATCCTGTGGCGGNNGCCGGTCGCCGCCGTCTTCGCCGCGGCCCTGGGCGTCCTGATCGTCGGCAAGGTTCTCTGAAGAGGGAGGTCAACCGCCATGCCCGCCACGGAAAAACTTTATTTCGAGGATCCCGCCCGCATGGAGTTCGAGGCCCGGGTCGTGGAGCGACGCGTCGTCGACGGGCTTCCGGCCATCGTCCTGGACCGGACCTGCTTTTACCCCGAATCCGGCGGTCAGCCTTGGGACTTGGGCCGGCTCGGCGGCGCGCCCGTCCTCCGGGTCATCGACGAGAAGGGGACGATCCTGCACGTCCTGGAGCGGGAGGCCCCCGGCGAGATGCTGCGGGGAGAAGTGGACTGGCCCCGGCGCTTCGACCACATGCAGCAGCATTCCGGCCAGCACATCCTGTCCCAGGCTTTCATCGAGGAGGCCCGCGGCGAGACCAGGTCCTTCCATCTCGGACCCGAAGCTTCGACCTTGGAGATCGGCCTGGCCGCGGCCGATGATGGGCTGATCGACCGGGTCGAATGGAGAGCCAACGCGGTCGTCTTCGAGGACCGCGAGGTCCGGACTTCATTCGTCCCGTCCGAGCTCATCGGCGAGGTGCCCCTGCGGCGCCCGCCCAAGGTTACCGGGACGATCCGGGTGGTCGAAGTGGCGGGCTTCGACTTCTCGGCCTGCGGCGGGACGCATGTCCGACGGACGGGAGAGATCGGCCTGATCAAGATCCTCGGCTGGGAGCGGATCCGGGGCAACCTGCGCTTTGCTTTCGTCTGCGGCGGACGGGCCCTGGCCGCCTGCCAGATCCGGACGCGGATCGTCCGCGAGCTGGCCGGGCGATTCAACGTCCTGCCGGCGGATCTGCCGGCCCAAGTCGAGAGGCTCGCCGGCGAAGCCAAGACCCTGAAGAAGTCCCTGCGGACATGGGAAGAGGCGGCGGCCGAGCGGGAAGCGGCCGACCTGGCCGCGGCGGCGGCCGGGGAGCGTATCCTGGTCCGGGTCTTCGACGACCGGCGCCCGGAGTCGGTCCGAGCCTTGGCTCTCGGCCTGGTCCGGCGCGGCCCCTTTGCGGCCCTCTTTGCGGCCCGCGGTCCGGAGCGGCTCCGAATCTTCCTGGCCCGGGCCGAAGGACTGGATGTGGACCTGCGGACGCTCGTCGGTCTGGTCGCGCCGCTCGTCTCCGGGAAGGGGGGCGGGGGCCCGTCGCTGGTCGAGATCGCCGGGGATCCCAAGGCCGATGCCGGGGCGGCCCTGGCTGAGGCGGCTGCGGCCGTCCGGGCGGCGCTGGCAGATTGACGAGGCCGGCTTGCTTTTCTTGACAAGGCCCCGATCCCCGGCCGACAATGGGACTGATCGAAAAGGGTAGAAGGAGAATGAAGCCATGAGATTCGCCAAGCCCGTCCTGGCCGCGGCCGCCCTTCTGGCCGTCCTGTCCGCACCCGCCTTCTCCCAGGTCGGGATCTATCTGGGGGCCTTCGGCGGCGCCTCGGTTCAAACCCCCAGCGCGGTCAGCTTCGAGTTCGACACCGACACGACCTTCGTCTACGGCCTGCGGGCCGGTCTGCGGGTCCTGATGGTCGGGGTCGAGCTGAACTACTTTCAGGCCGCTCACAACATCATCGTCGGAGGTCCCGGCCTGGCGGATTGGGACCAGAAGATCAACAGCTACAGCTACGTCGGCCTCAACGGCAAGATCTACTTCCCGATCCTCATGCTGCAGCCTTTCATCACCGCCGGCTACGGCTACTACACGGCCGACATCCACGACATCGACAAGGACAATGACGGCGGGCTCAATTTCGGGGCCGGGCTGGACCTCAAGCTCGGCCGGCGCTTCAGTCTGACGGCCGAAGGCCGCTGGCAGAAGGTCGTCGTCAGCATCGAGGACATCGAGCTGAGCCTGGGCGATTGGACGTTCTGGGCCGGCTTTCAGGTCCACTTTTAATGCTCCTGCGCTTGAACAGGTATCTCTCGATGCGGGGCGCGGCCTCGCGGCGGGAGGCCGACCGGCTGATCGCGGACGGACGTGTCCAGGTCAACGGACAGACGGTCTCCGACCTGGGCGTCAAGGTCGACGAGGCCGGCGACCGGGTCGCCGTCGACGGCCGGCTCCTGCGGCCGGTCCGGGATCTGGTCTACCTGGCTTTAAACAAGCCTCCGGGCTATCTGGTCACCCGCGATGATCCCGAGGGAAGGCCCACGGTGATGGCGCTTCTGCCCAAGATGCGGGAGTCGGTCTTCCCGGTGGGGCGGCTGGATCTCGACTCCGAGGGCCTGCTCCTGCTGACCAATGACGGCGAGCTGGCCTTCCGTCTCACGCATCCCCGCTTCGAGATCCGCAAGCTCTACGCCGTCGAAGTCGCGGGCAGCCTGTCCGACGAAGAGGCGTCCCGCCTGGAGAAGGGCATCCGGCTGGACGGCCGGAAGACGGCTCCGGCCAGGGTCCGGGTCGCCCAACGCGGTCTTCGCCGCAGCCAAGCCCTGGTCGAGATCCATGAGGGGCGGAAACGCGAGGTGCGCCGGATGATGGAGCAGGTCGGCCACCCCGTCCAATCGCTCAAGAGAGTCGAATTCGCCGGCCTCCGTCTGGGCTCCCTGCCCCGCGGCCAATGGCGGCATCTGCGCCGCGACGAGATCCTGTCTCTGCGGCGGCTGGCGGGACTGGAGTAGGGAGGGTCATGGCTGTCGGGGCAGGCGGGGGGCGCCGGGCCGATGCCGCGGTCCTGGCCGTCTTCGCCCTGCTGTCGGTCGTGATGACCTGGCCTCTGGCGGCGCACCTGGGCAGCCGCGTGGCCGGGGACCCCCACGACACGCTCTACAGCCTCTACGCCTTGTCTTGGAGCTACAAAGCCCTGACCGGCGGGGGAAGCTTCTGGGACGCGAACATCTTCCATCCCCATAGCGGCGTGCTGGCCTACGGGGATCCGCTTTTGGGCCTGACCTTGCTGGGCGCCCCGATCCGTCTGCTGACCTCAAACACCACCCTCGTCTTCAACATCCTCTTTCTGCTGTCCTTCTGGCTTTGCGCCGCGGGGGCCTATGCCCTGGCCCGGCGTCTGTCGGGCTCGCGTCCGGCCGCGGTCCTGGCCGGGCTCATCTTTGCCTTCTGCCCCTATCGTTTCGCCCATATCAGCCATCTGGAGATTCTCTATTTCGCCTGGATTCCGTTCACCCTCCTCTTCATGCACCGCTTCTTCGACAAGCCGACCTGGGGCAACACCCTGGGCATGGCCGCGGGATACGTCCTGCAGGTCCTCTGCTGCGCCTACTACGGCGCCTTTTTCACCATCCTGGCCGGCCTCCTGGCCGTCGCCGAGACGCTCCGCACGAAGCTCTGGAGGCAGGGACGGGTTTGGATCCGGGCCGCAGCTTTCGTCGGCCTCGTGGCAGCCTGCCTGGGGCCCTATCTTGTGCCTTTTCTCAAGGTCCATGCCCGGATGATGTTCCTGCGGCCGCGCTGGGAAGTGCTCCACTACTCGGCCCAGCTCCAGCATTACCTGGCCGTTCCGCCGTGGAACCGGCTGTGGGGCCGGCTGCTCGGAGGACTGGGAGGGGTGGAATGGCAGCATTTCCCCGGACTGGCCGCCGTCGCCCTGTCCGTCTGGGGTTGGATTCAGCTGCGCTTGCGGGCCGCCGGCCGCCCTCTGCCGGATCGGGCCGACAGGCATCGAGTACTCTGGGCCGTGTGGGACGCGTTCAACGCGGGGCAGGCCGGGCTGATCGTGTTCCTAGCCTTCCGGCCCGGCTTCTCGGCCTCCCTGGGCGATCTCAGGATCACCGGCCGTCGGATCGAGGATCCCCTGACGCTGCTTATCGTCTCGCTGGCCGCCCGGGCCGCCTGCGACCCTCGCCTGAGGGATCGACTTGTCCGCATCTTCAAGGCAGCGCCCCGGACGGCCCGGATCTACGCGGCGATCGGAGGTCTGGCCTTCATCCTCTCGCTGGGTCCTTCGATCCGGTTCTTCGGGAGCAAAATCCTGACCGGGCCTTACGAGTGGCTCTACGCCTGGATCCCCGGCTTCCAAGGTCTGAGGGCCAGCAACAGATTCTCCATCCTCGTCGTCCTGGCCCTGGCCGTTTTCTCCGCTTATGCCGCGGCCCACGGGCTTCGGAGATGGAAGGGGAAGGGCGCGTCCTGGGCCGTCGCCGGCCTGGCGGCTTGGATTCTCATCGAGTCGTGGGCCGTGCCCCTGCCGCTCTCGAAGATCCCCCGCGCTGACGAGATCCCGGCCATCTATGGAGCTGTGTCCCGCCTGCCGGAAGGAGCCTCGCTGGTCGAGGTGCCCATGCCGTTCCGCGACAGCGAGGAATTCAGGGACGCCTGGCCGGTCTATTACTCCTCCTTCCACGGGCGGAAGCTGGTCAACGGCTACAGCGGGTATGCGCCGCCGGCCTACCGGGTGGTTCGCGAGGCCATGCGCCGGCTCCCCAACAGGGACGCCTTCGATCTTCTCGAGCGGCTTGGGGTGGGCTATATCGTCGCCCACGTCGGGACGATGCCCCCGGCCGAGCAGGCGGACTTCCTGCGGGCCATGGTTCGCCACCGCCATCGGGCCGATCCGATGGCCGAGGTGAACGGCTCGATCCTCTATCGCATCCTGCCCTGGGCCGAGGCCCATGCCGAGCCCGAGCCGGCTCTGCGTCCGGTCGGGGACAAGCGCCTGTGGAAGGGCCGGTCCAGCTTGAATCCCGATTCGTTCGGGCTGGCCTTCGACGGGCGGCTGGACACCCTCTGGACCACCGGGTATCCCCAGATGAGGGGCGAGAGCGTCCAGATCGATTTGGGCCGTGAGGAGCGCTTCAGCCGGGTCGAGCTTCGACAGGGGGACGCGCCGCTCTCGTATCCGCGGAGCTTCAGGATCGAGTCGTCTCTCGACGGCCGGGAGTGGACCGCCCTCGACTCGGGACAAGACTACTTTCCAGCGATTGACATGGCTGCCGTCAGAAACTGGCGATCCTATCGGAGCATTGTTTCCCGGGTGACTTGCGAAGCCCGCTTCCTCAGGCTCATCTTGACCGAGCCGCATGCCGACCAATACCATTGGAGCATCGCCGAGATCGACCTTTACGGCGAATGAACGGCCGGGCGGGCCATTCCCTCCGGACCGCAGCGAGGCAGGATATGATGAACCTCCGCATGATCGGAACGATCGCTCTTCTGGCCGGGCTGGCCGCCGCAGTCCCCGACCCCGGATCCGGATCCGGCCAGGCTGCCGGTGAGGCTTGGGATGTCGGAGCCTTGGGCGGCCATCGGGCCGTGGTCAAGGTCGCGGCGGCGGCGGATGCCGTCCGGGTGCGGATACCCTGGCGGAGGCGGGACCTGGATCCCGAGAAGAAGGCGGTCATCGTTACGGACGCCGCCGGTCGGCGGGTGGCCAACGTCTGGCCGGTCAAGGTCGAAAGAACGGCGGGCGAATTCGTCTTTCAACCCGCCGCCGGAGCGGGAACCTACTACTTTTATTACCTTCCCTATAAGCTGACCGGGAGCCGCAACTATCCCCAAGCCCGTTATCTCGCGCCGGAGCGGACGGCGGAGGATTCCTGGGTGGCGCGCCACGGTCTGTCCGCCGCCGCCGCAGCTTACAGCGGCTTGCCCGAGGCGGAAGCGGCACCGATGGAGTCCGCCGTCCCATTCGACGCCTTCACCGAGATGGAGCGGATCGCCTCGCCGGAGGAGACCAAGGCCCTGCGGGAGCGCTTTGCGGATCGTCCCTTCCTGATCTTCCCGGAGGACCGCCTCCATTCCATCCGCATGACCGAGGATCTGCCGTTCAAGTGGATCGGGGAAGGCCCGCGGCCGGCCTTCGTCGGCCAGGCGGACCGGGGCGAGTTCTACGCCTTCCAGATCGGCGTCTGGGCCAGTGACCGGCGGCTGGACGCGGTCGCCGTCGATTTCGCTCCGCTGCGCTCGCCGGAAGGAGGGGAGATCCCCGCCTCAGCTTTGCGCTGCATCAATCTGGGCGGCATCGATTGGAACGGATCGCGGCTGGACAAGACACTTTCGGTGAATGCCGGCAAGGCCCAGGCCCTCTGGTGCGGCGTGCAGGTGCCGACCGACCTCCGGCCGGGCCGCTATGAGGGTGACGTGACCGTCCGGGCCGATGGGGCGGCCGGGCAGAGCTTCCGTCTTATCCTGAACGTCCGATCCGCCGTTTTGGCGGACGGCGGGGACTCCGAGCCGGAACGTCAATCCCGGCTCCGCTGGCTCGATTCGACCCTGGCCATGGATGATGAGGTGGTCAAGCCTTTCACCCCTCTGACCGTCGCCGGCCGGGCCGTGGGCTGCCTGGGGCGGGCCGTGATTCTCGGTCCCGACGGCCTGCCGGAGTCGATCCGCAGCTTTTTCCGGCCCGAGGTTACGGGGCTGGGTCAGAAAGCCAAGGACGTGCTGGCCGGCCCGATGGCGCTTGTCGTCCTGGACGGCGCGGGGGAGCCGCTGGCCTGGAAGCCGGAGGGGATGTCCTTCACCCGCCGGGCTCCCGGCCGGGTGGAATGGGAGTTCCGCAGCTCCGCTCCGGGCCTGCGGCTGGAGGGCCGGGCGGCGATGGAGATGGACGGCTTCCTGGAGTTCAAGATCCGTCTGGCGGCTGAAGCGGCGGCGACGGTCAAGGACATCCGGCTGGAGATTCCCTGGGCGGCGGCGGCGGCCCGATACANNTGGGGCTCGGCGCCAAGGGCGGGCTGCGCCCGGCCGACTTCCAATGGGCCTGGGACCAGAAGAAAAACCAGGATTCCCTTTGGCTGGGCGACGTCGACGCGGGGATGCAGGTCGGTCTGCGGGCCGAGAACTACAGCCGCCCGCTGAACACCAACTTCTACTTGAGCAAGCCCCTGGCCTTGCCGCCCTCCTGGTGGAACGGCGGCCGGGGCTCGGTCCGGGTCCGCGAGGTCCGTCCGGGAGTGGTGCTCTACGCCGCATCGGGAGGGGAGCGGATGCTCGAGCCCGAGCGCGATCTCCACTTCGACTTCATCCTCCACCTGACGCCCTTCAAGCCCATCGATCCGGAGGCGCACTTTGCCACCCGCTTCCTGCACGCCTACAAGCCTCCGGCCGAAGCGGCGGCGGCCGGAGCCAACGTGGTCAACATTCACCACGCCAACGCCGTCAATCCCTTCATCAACTATCCCTTCCTGCGGGTGCCCGAGATGAAGGCCTATATCGACGAGGCCCACCGGCTCGGCCTCCGGGTCAAGATCTACGACACCATCCGGGAGCTGTCCAATAGGGCCCCGGAGATCTTCGCCCTGCGCAGCCTGGGGCACGAGATCTTCACCCCCGGACCCGGCGGCGGGTTCGCCTGGCTGCAGGAGCACTTGGGCTCGGACTATATCCCGGCCTGGTTCGTCCCTGATCTCCAGGACGCCGCGGTCATCAACAGCGGCATGTCGCGCTGGCACAACCACTATATCGAAGGGCTCGACTGGCTGGCCCGCCATGTCGGCATCGACGGCCTCTACCTGGACGACGTGGCCTTCGACNNTGAAACGGGTCCGCAAGGTCCTCGACCGCAACCGCCCGGCGGCGCTGATCGATCTGCACTCGGCCAACCAGTACAATCCCCGGGACGGCTTCGTCTCCAGCGCCACGCTCTACATGGAGCACTTCCCTTATCTCAACCGGCTCTGGTTCGGCGAATATTTCGACTATGAGGGCTCCCCGGCCGACTATTGGCTGGTGGAGGTCTCAGGCATTCCCTTCGGGCTGATGGGGGAGATGCTCCAGGACGGCGGCAACCCCTGGCGGGGCATGGTTTTCGGCATGACCAACCGCAAGCCCTGGTCGGGCCCCGATCCTTCGCGGCTGTGGAAGGTCTGGGACGACTTCGGCCTCGGCCAAGCCGAGATGATCGGCTGGTGGTCGGACGGCTGCCCGGTCCGGCCGGAGGATGCGGACGTCAAGGCCACGGTCTTTTGGAAGAAGGGCAAGAGCCTGATCGCCCTGGCCTCCTGGGCCAAGGGGCCGCTGCGGACCGCGATCCGGATCGACTGGAAGGCGCTCGGCCTCGATCCCCGCCGAGCCAGGCTGCGGGCTCCGGAGATTCCGGACTTCCAGCTGGCCGCCTCCTTTGCCCCGGGCGAGCCGATCNNCTGAAAATGTTTGGGGGCGAGGGGTGTAGGGGACAAAACCCACAGGCTCAGCAGCCCTAAGCGCAAGCTTAGGGTCGGCGAGTGAGCGGGCATCCGGGATGAAGCCCGGCGGGTGAAGCGTTCTGAAAATGTTTGGGGGCGAGGGNNNCGCGCGTGCCTGCCCCTCGAACCCCGAGCCCCCTCTTAGTCTTTCTTGGCCTTCTCGTCCTCGTAAAAATCCTTCGATGTCTTGGCCAGCCGGACGAGCTCCCGGTCGACCCGGTCGTAGACCGAGCCGGGGGCGAAGACGCCCTCCTCGGCCGTCCGCCCGGCCGCGACACCGGTCAGCATCTCGATGCCTTCGTCGATCGTCCGGACTACCCGGATGTGGAACCTGCCTTCGGCCGCAGCCCGGACGACATCGGAGCGCAGCATCAGGTTCTGGACGTTCTGGGCCGGGATGAGGACCCCCTGGCTGCCGGTCAGTCCTCTGGCCGCGCAGACATCGAAGAAGCCCTCGATCTTCTCGTTGACCCCGCCGATCGGCTGGATCTCGCCTTTCTGGTTGACGGAGCCCGTGACCGCCAGGTCCTGGCGCAGGGGCAGCTCGGCCAGGGCCGAGAGCAGGACATAGGCCTCGGTCGAGGAGGCGCTGTCGCCGTCGATCCCGGAGTAGCTCTGCTCGAAGGCGATCGAGGCGGATAGGGCGAAGGGCTTGCGGCGGGCGAACAGCCCGCGCAGGAAGCCGCTCAGGATCAACACGCCTTTGCTGTGGGTGGCCCCGCTCATCTCGGCCTCCCGCTCGATGTTGACGATGCCGGCCCGGCCGACCGAGACGCGGGCCGTGATGCGGGCCGGTTTGCCGAAGGAAAACTGGCCCATGTTGTAGACGGCCAGGCCGTTGACTTGGCCGACCACCGAGCCGGCCGTGTCGATGAGGAGAGAGCCCTCGTCGATCATCTCCTGGATCTTGTCCTCGATCAGCGAGACCCGCTCGAAGCGCTCGTGGACGGCCTGCTCGACGTGGGGCCCGGCCACGGCCGAGGCGCCGGCCTTGACCGCCCAGTAGCTGGACTCGCGGATGACGTCGGCGATGACGTTGAAGCGGGTGCTCAGCTTCTGGTGCCGGCCGGCGATGCGGGTCCCGTACTCGATGACCGCGGCCATGCCCGTCCGGTCGAAGGGCAGGAGGCCGTCCTCCTCGCCGATCTTCTTGATGAACCGGATGTAGTCCTTGACCGCATCGTCGGTCTTCACCATCTCGGAGTCGAACTCGGCCTTGATCTTGAAGACCTTGCGGAAGTCCTCGTCCATGGCGTAGAGCAGGGAATAGATCTCCTCGTCGCCGATCATGACCAGCTTGACGTTGATCTTGATCGGCTGCGGCTTGAGCCGGGCCGAGGAGAAGAGGACCAGGCCGGCGTAGTTCTGCAGCTCGAAGACCTGGTTGCGGAGGGTCCGCTTGAGGGTCGCCCAGACTCCGCTCTCGACCAAGGCGTCCAGGGCGTTGACGACCAGGTAGCCGCCGTTGGCTTTGAGGAAGGAGCCGGCTTTGATCTTGGTGAAGTCGGTCTGCAGAACCCCGAAGCGGTTCATGGTCGACTCGATGGAGCCGAACAGGTTGAGGTAGTTCGGGTTGGTCTCCATGACCACCGGGGAGTGCTTGAGATCGCCGTTGTCGACGAGCAGGTTGACCCGGTACTCGATCAGGGGATCAGCCGGCAGCCCTTCCTTCTTTTCCTCGTCCTTCTTCTGGTTCTTGAACAGGTCGATGTTCTCGATGAGGCCGGCTTCGACCTCGGCCAGGTACTCGGGAACGCGGGGATGGGGGAAGCGGACGTTGATCTCGGCCACCGCGGACTGGACGGTCGGAGCGACCGACTCGGCGTCCCAGATCTTGAGCCGGCCGCGGGTCTCCTCCTCAAGCTCCCGCAGGCGCTCGAAGATGCCCTCCATCTTCTGGGACAGGGTCTCATAGGAGGCTTTGAGGGCCTCCAAGCGCTCGGCCGGAAGCTTCTTATCCTTGACCAAAGCCTCGATCTTGGGAAAGGGGGTCGGCTGGTCGTCGATGACCGGGATCAGGTCGGGCTTGACGAACAGGCCCATCTGGACCTGGATGACGGAAAAGCCCGCCTTGGCCGTCTCCTCCTCGAAGCCCTGCAGAATCTCCTTTTGCTTGGCTTGCTGCTCTTCGACGATGGCGTCGCGCTTGTCGGTGTAGAAGCTGCTCTTGAGCAGAACCGGGATGCTGGCCTTGAGCTTGTCCAGCAGGGTGGACATGGCGGCGGCGAAGAGCTTGCCCTTGCCGGCCGGGAGGAACAGCAGGGAGGGCTCGTCGGGGTACTTGAAGTTGTTGACATAGAGGATGTCGTCGGGCGGCTGGTCGCCCTTCTCCAGCCGCTCCAGCAGCTGCTTGATCGTGGTCGTACGTCCGGTGCCGGCCATGCCGGTGATGAAGATATTGTAGCCCAGGCTCTTGATGTCCAGGCCGGTCATGAGAGCCCTCAGGGCTCGATCCTGGCCGATGATCTCCTCGCAGGACGGGCAGAGGCTGCTCGTCTCATAGGGCAGAGCGGCCGGATCGCAGCGCCAACGGAGCTTTTCCAGGGGAACGCGGGAATCGTCAAGAGGGGATGACATGCACGCAACCTCCAAGGGGAACAGGCCCCGCAGGCCCGAGGGGGGAGTTAAACACAACCCCGCCTTATTTACAAGCCGGCCGCAACCCTGTAAAATAGGCCGACCCCCAAGGAACGGAGGAGCGGCCATGAAAATCTACGAAGGCAAACTGCAGGCTCAAGGCTTCAAGATCGCCATCGTCGCCAGCCGGTTCAACCAGTTCGTCTCCGGACGCCTGCTGGAAGGCGCCCTGGACGCGCTCAAGAAGCTGGGGGCCGAGGAGTCCGACCTGAGCGTTTTCAAAGTTCCCGGCGCCTTCGAGATTCCCCAGGCGGCCGAGAAGCTGGCCGCCACCGGGGCTTACGACGGCATCCTCTGCGTCGGGGCTCTGATCCGCGGCGAGACGCCCCACTTCGACTACCTCAGCGCCGAGGTGACGAAGGGGCTGGCCCAAGTGGCCATGCAGCACGGCCGTCCGGTGTCCTTCGGCGTCCTGACCGTGGACACGGTCGAGCAGGGCATCGACCGGGCCGGGACCAAGGCCGGCAACAAGGGATGGGACGCGGCCTTCTCCCTGGTCGAGACGCTGAATCTCTACCGGGACGCGGGTCTGTAGGCCGCGATGGGGAAGCGCCGGACCGCCCGCGAGCGGGCGCTGCAGGCCCTTTACGAGATCGAGTTCAACGGGGAGGGGCCTGAAGCCGCGCTGTCCGGCTCGAGTCCGGCCGGGCCTCCGCCCGAGGATGCGGCCGGGTATGCCGGCTGGCTGGTCCGGGGCGTCGCGGCCCGCAAGGACGAACTCGACGCCCTCATCCAGGCGACCTCGCGCAACTGGCGGGTGGCCCGGATGACCCCGGTCGACCGCAACATCCTGCGGCTGGCCGTCCTGGAGCTGCTGACCGAGGGCGCGACCCTGGCCCCGGCCATCGTCATCAATGAAGCCATCGAGATCGCCAGGCGCTTCAGCGGCGAGGAATCCGCCGTCTTCGTCAACGGCGTCCTGGACGCCGTCCGCCGCCGCCTGGCCGGCAAGGAATCGAGCAAGGAAGCCGACGCCCATGAGCCCCAACGAAGATCCGAAAACCCCCACCCCGCCGCCCGCCGGGCCGGACGAGGAAAAGACAAGCGACCAGGAGCTGGCCCGGGCCGAAAAGCTTAGGAAGCTTCAGGCGGCGGGGGTCGATCCGTTCCCTCACAAGATCGAGTGGACCCATTCCGCCTCCGGCATCCTGAGCCAGCACGGCGGCCGGACCAAGGAGGAGCTTGAGGCTTCCCCGGTCCTGGTCCGGGTCCCGGGCCGCATCCTGTCGGTCCGCCAGATGGGCCGGGCCACCTTCTTCCACATCTCGGACGGACGGGCCCGCCTGCAGGTCTATATCCGCGAGGACGCTCTGGGCCGCGAGGCTTACGAGCGCTTCTCCCTCTTCGACATCGGCGACTGGGTCGCGGCCGAGGGACGGCTCTTCCGGACCCGGACCGGAGAGCTGACCGTACAGGCCTCCAGCCTGCAGTTCGTGGCCAAATGCCACAAGCCCCTGCCCGAGAAGTGGCACGGCCTGCAGGATGTGGAGATCCGCTACCGACGCCGCTACCTGGACTTGATCATGAACCCGGAGACGGCCGAGGTCTTCCGTCTCCGCAGCGCCCTCACGGCCCGTCTGCGGCGCTTCTTCGACGAGCGCGGCTATGTCGAGGTCGAGACGCCGATGATGCAGGCCATGCCGGGCGGGGCCCTGGCCCGGCCCTTCGTCACCCACCACAACGCCCTGGATATCGACCTCTACCTGCGGGTCGCTCCCGAGCTCTATCTCAAGCGGCTCCTGGTCGGCGGCTTGGAGCGGGTCTATGAGATCAACCGCAGCTTCCGCAACGAGGGCATCGACGCCGAGCACAATCCCGAGTTCACCATGCTCGAGTTCTACCAGGCCTACAGCGACTACAACGACATGATGGAGCTGACCGAGGAGCTGCTCGGCGGCCTGGTCCGGGACTTGCTGGGGAAGGACGAGTTTTCCTACGGCGATCAGGTCATCTCCATGAAGCGGCCCTGGCCCCGGCTGCGGTTCCGGGAAGCTCTGGAGCGCTATGGAGGCCTGGATGCAGCCGCCTTCGAGGACCGGAGCGCGGTTGTCCGGCTGGGCGAGACGCTGGCCCCGGACAAAAAGCCCCTGACCTACGGCCGGGCCCTGGATGTGATCTTCGACAGGCGGGTCAAGCACCACCTGGCCCAGCCGACCTTCCTGATCAATCCTCCCAAGGAGGTCTCGCCCCTGGCCAAGGCGGCCCTGGACGCGCCCGATGAGGCGGCCCGCTTCGAGCTGTTCATCTCGGGCATGGAGCTGGCCAACGCCTTCTCCGAGCTGACCGATCCGGTCGAGCAGCGCCTCCGCTTCGAGCAGCAGGCCGAGGAGAAGGCCAAGGGCGACGACGAGAGCCATCCCATCGATCTGGACTACGTCCAGGCCCTGGAATACGGCCTGCCCCCGACCGGCGGCGAGGGCATCGGCATCGATCGCCTAGCCATGCTGCTGGGCAACCGCCGCAACATCCGCGAGGTCATCCTCTTCCCCCTGCTGCGGCCGCGGGAGTGAGGCGGGGATTCCATGGGATTCGGAGGCTTCGTCGCTCGCCGCTACCTGACGGCCCGGCGCAAGCAGGCCTTTGTCTCCGTCATCACCTTCATCTCCGTCCTGGGCATCACCATCGGAGTGGCCGCCCTGATCATTGCCGTGGCCTTGATCACCGGCTTCCAGGAGGACGTCCAGGACAAGATCCTCAGCGCCACCTCGCATCTGATGGTCTCCGACCTGGCCGGCGATTCCCTGCCCGACCACGACAAGCTGGCCGCTTCGGTCCGGGAGATGGACGGGGTGGCCTCGGTCTCGCCGGTGGCCCTGTCCATGGTCCTGGTCCAGGGCCCGCTGAAGACTCAGCCGGCCATGCTCAAGGGCCTGGATCTGGAGCTGGAGCGCCGCCAGTCCCCGTGGCTGGGCAAGCTGGAGAGCGGCGACCTTCCGGCCGGCGGGGGGCGCGACGGCATTCTCCTGGGCCACGACCTGGCCTACACCCTGGGGGCGGGGATCGGTGACGTCATCCGGGTCGTGACGTCTTCGGCCCGCCTTTCCCCCCTGGGATCCGTGCCGAAGTCCAAGAGCTTCCGGGTCAGCGGCATCTTCTCCACCGGCCTCTACGAGTTTGACTCGGGGACGGCCATCGTCCCCCTGGCCGTGGCCCAGAAGTGGCTGGGGCTGGAGGGGGGCATCAGCTACCTCCAGGTCATGCTGAAGGATGTCTTCGCCGCCCCGGCCTTCAAGGCGAAGCTCGAGGCGAAGCTCCCGCCGCTGGTCTACATCACCACTTGGGCCGAGCTGAACAAATCCCTCTTCTCGGCCCTCAAGCTGGAGAAGACCATCATCTTCCTGACTATCGCCCTGATCGTCCTGGTAGCCTCGCTCAACATCATCGCGACCCTCATCCTGATGGTCATGGAGAAGACCCGGGACATCGGCATCCTGATGTCCCTGGGCTCGACTCCGGCGGATATCCGGCGGATCTTCTTCCTCCAGGGGGCGACGATCGGGCTGACCGGGACCGGCCTGGGAGCCGGACTCGGCCTGGGCTGGTGCGGCCTGGCCAACGCTCTCAAGCTGATCCGCGTCCCGGTCGACATCTACCAGATCTCCTTCGTTCCCTTCCATATCCGCCTCGCCGACCTGGCCTTGATCTTGGGCGTCTCGCTGGCCATCAGCTTCCTCTCGACGCTTTTCCCCTCGCGCCGGGCGGCCAGAATCGATCCCGTGACGGCCCTGAAATATGAGTGATCCCGTCGTTCGCACCATCGGCTTGGGCAAGGAATACCTCCTGCCGGAAGGGAGACTGCGGGTCTTCGGAGGCTTGGACCTTGAGCTCGAGCCGGGCGAGGTGGCCGCCATCATGGGTGTCTCGGGCGTCGGCAAGACGACGCTGCTCAACCTGCTGGGGGCTCTGGACCGGCCCAGCGAAGGCAAGGTCTATCTAGATGGGGAAGACCTCTACGCCAAGGACGGGCGGGAGCTGGCCCGCATCCGCAACCGCAAGATAGGCTTCGTCTTCCAGTTCTACCACCTGCTGCCCGAGTTCACGGCCGTCGAGAATATCGCCCTGCCTCTGATGATCGGGGGCCAAGGCAAGTCGGAGGCTTTGGACCGGGCGGCCGGGCTCCTGGAGGAGGTCGGCCTGCCCGAGAAGGCCCGCTTGCGGCCGGCCCAGCTCTCGGGAGGGGAACAGCAGCGGGTGGCCCTGGCCCGGGCCCTGGCCAAGAAGCCCCGCCTGCTGCTGGCGGACGAGCCGACCGGCAACCTGGATTGGAAGACGGGAGAGTATATCCTGCGCCTTTTGCTCGACTTGCAGGTCCGCACCGGTTTGACGGCCGTGATCGTCACCCACAGCGAAAACGTCGCCCGCTATTGCGGAAAGGTCTTTATGATGGAGCGAGGGGAGTTGAAACGGATTTCCGCTCCCGCGCGTTCTTAAGGGCATGGACGACCGCGGGCGGAACCCCGGCGATGCCTTCCCAATCAGAGGCCGTTTGTGCTATAAGGATGGGATCATGAGAAAGCTTTGTCCGGTCCTCCTGCTCCTGCTCGCGCTTTCGCCCCTGGGCGCCTTGGCCCAGGAGATGATCGACCGCATCGACATCGTCGGCAATGAGCGGGTGACCAAAGACACCATCATGTACTATCTGGCCTCGCGGGAGGGCGATTACTTCAACGAGGACCTGCTGCGTAAGGATTTCCGCGTCCTCTGGTCGACGGGCTTCTTCGCCGACATCCGGATCAGCCAGTCTGCCGGGCCCCGGGGCCGGGTCGTGACCATCACTGTCCAGGAGACGCCGCTGATCAAGTCGGTCGTCTACAAGACGGGCCGCAAGCTCAAAGAAGAGGACATCACCAACAAGCTTAAGGAGAAGGACGAGTACGTCCTGGCCTACAGCAACTACAACCCCCACAAGCTGGAGCGGGTCCGCGAGACGATCACCGACCTGCTGGCCGAGAAGGGCCTGGGGGCCGGCACCGTCGAGGTCGTCACCGACCGCAAGGGCCGCAACGAGGTGGATGTCACCTTCAAGATCGACGAGGGCCCCAAGGTCCGCCTGGGAGCGGTCGAGTTCACCGGCCGGCTCAAACTGGCCCCCAGCCTGCTGCGGCGGGCCTTTAAGCAGAACCAGCCCCACAGCCTCCTCGGCTTGATCAGCGGCAAGGACGTCTATAAGCCGGCCAAGCTGACCGACGACCTGGCCGGACTGAAGAGAGTCTTTCAGGAGCGCGGCTACATGGAGGCCGTGATCGGCCAGCCCAAGATCGAGGAGATCCGCAAGCGGACCATCTTCCCTTGGAGCAAGCCGCAGAAGATGATGAAGGTGACGGTTCCGGTCGATGCCGGATATCTTTACCGGGTGGGCGAGATCAAGGTCGAGGGCTACAAGGCCTTCACCTTGAAGGGCATCATGTCCAACATCAAGTTCGAGCCCGGGACGACCTACAGCACCAAGGTCCGCGAGAAGAGCGTGGAGAACCTGGGCGAACTGTTCCGCAACTACGGGCATCTCTACGCCCAGGTCATGCCGGTCGAGAACCTCGACCCCAAGAATAAGATCGTCAACGTCACCTACCAGGTCTTCGAGGGCGAGCCGTGCTTCCTGCACCGGCTCGACTTCCAGGGCAACGTCTTCACCAAGGACAAGGTCATCCGGCGGGAGATGCTCATCCGGGAGGGCGACCTCTTCAGCCTGGCTATCTTCAAGAACAGCGTTCTGCGGGTCAAGCAGCTCGGCCTGGTCGATCTGGAGAAGGATCCCGACGTCAAGCCGACGCCCGAGAATCCCAACAAGTTCGACGTGACCGTCCCGATCAAGGAGCTGCAGCGCAACAACATCCAGTTCACGGCCGGCTACAGCGGCTATGAGGGCACCTTCGTGGCCGTCTCCTACACCACGGTCAACTTCCTGGGGGCGGGGGAGAACCTCGAGATCGCCGGCCAGTACGGGGCCCGGGTCCGCAACGCCTCCTTCGGCTTCACCGAGCCGTACCTGTTCGACATGCCGATCAGCGCCGGCTTCACCATCTACAACCGGGAGACCGACATCCCCTGGCTTTACAACCAGAAGTCCAAGGGCATCGATCTGAACACCGGGGCCCGCCTGTTCGGCATGTGGCGGGGGCACCTGACCTTCAGCGTCCAGAACATCGCCATCTCCCTGCCCGACAACGACTACGACACCGAGGCGGAAGCCGCCGAGTACGCCCAGTACCTGACCTATATGATCGACTCCTACTACCAGGGCATGTTCGGCTGGGGCGAGTACAACATGAACTCGCTGACTCCGTCCATCTACTACACCACGATCGACAGCCCCCTGACCCCGACCTCGGGCACCATGGTCTCGCTGTCGTTCAAGTACGCCGGAACCGTCCTGGGCGGGGAGATCGACCTGTTCAAGCCGCGGATCGAGTTCACCCACTACCAGCCGATCAAGCGCGGCATCCTGTCCCTGGGCGCGCATATCGAATACAGCGACATCTTCCACATCGGGGACACGGAGGTGCCGTTCTGGGAGCGCTTCTTCCTGGGCGGCGAGCGGAACATCCGCGGCTACGAGATCTACACCATCGGGCCGCGCTCGGAGAGCGGGACCAACACCGGCGGCGAAAAGCAGCTGGTCATGAACTTCGAGGCCATTCTCCATGTCGGCGGCGCCCAGAGCCCGCTCTACCTGATCGCCTTCCACGACCGCGGCAACACCTGGGCCCAGGGCCAGTCCATCAACATCAAGGACCTCTACACCTCGACCGGACTGGAGGCCCGCATCTTCGTGCCCGCCCTGCGGGTTCCCTTCCGCCTGATTTTTTCGTATAATAACCGCCGGATCTACGAATCCGATTCCAACTTCGCCTTCCGTTTCGCCGTTGGAACAACGTTCTGAGTTGCAGCGGGACGGCGTCCCGCGCTCGACTGAGGAGGTCGGACCATGAAAAGACTTATCGCCGCATTGACCATGATCGCCGTCGTCGGCGGCTTCGCCGCGCTGTACGCCCAGACGGGCAAGATCGGCGTCATCAACTCGCAGGACGTCCTGGAGAAGTCGGTTGAGGGCAAGAAGGTCATTGCCCGCATCCAGGAGAAGGACAAGCAGTATCAGGCCAGCATCACCAAGCTGGATGACGATATCCGCCAGCTCCAGACCAAGCTCAACACCCAGCGCCTGACCCTGACCGAGGAGGCCGCCGCCCAGGCCACGGCCGACCTGGAGAAGAAGACCACCGACCGCAAGCGGATGGCCGAGGATGCCTACGCCGGCATGCAGGAGCTGACCACCCGCCTCTTCAAGCGGGTCCAGGACGAGCTCATCCCGATCGTCGAGGCCCTGGGCAAGGAGCGCGGCTTCGACCTGATCTTCGACCTGCAGAAGAGCGGAGCCGCCTACGTCAGCCCGGCCATCGACATGACCGCCGAGCTCATCAAGCGCTACGACGCCATCAAGGCCGTCCCCAGCAAATGACCCCCGGCCCGGTGCTGAACATCGAGGACATCCTCCGGTTCCTTCCGCACCGCTTTCCGTTCCTGCTGGTCGACCGGGTCCTGGCCTTGGAGACCGGCAAGTCCATCAGGGCCCTGAAGAACGTCACCTATAACGAGGAGTTCTTCCAGGGCCACTTCCCTTTGATCCGGATCATGCCCGGCGTCCTCATCGTCGAGGCCATGGCCCAGGCCGGCGGGATCCTGATCTACCACTCCGTTCCCGACCCGCAGGCCAAGTTCATGCTCTTCAGCAAGATCGACGATATGAAATTCAGGAGGCCGGTCGTCCCCGGCGACCAGCTCCGGCTGGAAGCCGATCTGACCAAGGTCAAGGGACGCTTTTACCAGCTTCGCGGGCGGGCTTTCGTCGACGACGAGCTGGCCGCGGAAGGCATCATGTGGGCGTCCCTGATGAGCCGTGAGGATTTCCATGCCGTCCGATAAGGCCTTCATCCACCCGACCGCCGTCGTCGACCCCGGCGCCGTCCTCGGCGAGGGGGCTTATATTGGGCCTTACTGCGTGGTCGGGCCGCACGTCGAGGTGGGTCCCCGCACCCGCCTGGAATCCCATGTCGTTCTGGACGGCTGGACCGTCCTGGGGGCCGACAACTCCATCGGCATGTTCTCGGTCCTGGGCACGCCGCCTCAGGACATCGGCTACCAGGGCGAGGAAACCCGGGTCATCCTGGGCGACCGCAATGTCCTGCGCGAGTACGTCACCGTCCACCGGGCTACGACCAAGGAGGAGCGGCTGACCTCGATCGGCAGCGACAACTACCTCATGGCCAACGTCCACGTGGCCCACGACTGCCGGCTGGGCGACCGGACTATCCTGATCAACGGGGTGACCCTGGGCGGCCATGTCCGCGTCGGCGATCAGGCCATGATCAGCGCCTTCAGCGGGATCCACCAGTTCAGCCGCATCGGCCGCTTTGCCTTCATCGGCGGCTACTCGGTCATCACCCAGGACGTGGTCCCTTTCAGCCGCGTTGTCGGCGCGCGTCCGGCCAAGGTCTTCGGCCTGAACGTCGTCGGCCTGCGGCGCAAGGGCTTCGACCGTGAGCGCATCGCGGTCATCAAGGCCATGTTCCACCGGCTTTTCTACGCCGGCCTCAACACCGCTCAGGCGGTGCTGGCCATCCGGGATGAGATCGCTCCCGGCCCCGATCGGGAGGAGATGCTCGGCTTCATCGCCGCCTCCAAGCGCGGCCTGGTCAAGAAGACGGCGGAGTCATGGGAGAGCGAATCGGAGTGATCGCCGGGGCGGGGGAGTCCCCGCTCCTGGCCCTCGAGGAAGCCGCCCGGCTGGGGCTGGAGTGCGTCGTGGCCGGCGTCCGCGGCGAGGCCCAGCCGGATATTAAAAGCCGGGCCTCGGTTTTCGAGTGGATCGGCCTGACCGAGCTGGACAAGCTGGTCTCCTTCTTCAAGGGCCAGTCGGTCCGGAAAGCGGTCATGGTCGGGGCCATCAATCCCAAGGTCGTCCTGCAGCCCAAGGAGACCATGGACGACGCCCTCTTCCAGCTCATCGCCCAGATCCGGGACAAGACGCCGACCCGGCTCATCCAGACCCTCATCGATTATCTGGGAGCCCAGGGCATCGAGGTGGTCGATCCCTCCTTCCTCCTGCAGCCGTACTTCAGCCCGCCGGGCCTGCTGGGGGCCGTCCCGCCCACGCCCGCCATTCTGGAGGACATTGAGTTCGGCTGGGAGCGGGCCCGCCGGCTGGCCGATGAGGACATCGGTCAAACCTTGGCCGTCAAGGACCGGGCCGTGGTGGCCGTGGAGGGCATGGAGGGAACGAGCGAGGCGATCGAGCGGGCCGGGCGCCTGGCGGGCGAGGGCCTGGTTGTGATCAAGGTCGCCCGGACGCGGCAGGACCCCCGCATTGATATTCCGGCCGTGGGGCTGGACACCTTCCGCCGCCTGGTCAAGGCCCGGGCCGCGGCCCTCTGCTTCGAAGCGGGACGGATGCCGTTCTTCCAGAAGGACGAATCCCTGGCCTTGGCCGATGCGGCCGGCCTGGCCGTCCTGGCCAAGCGCTCCTGATCCGGAAGGGGACAAAGGAATTCCCATGGACAAGGTCAAGGTCGGAATCATCGGAGTCGGATACCTAGGCATGCAGCATGCCCGGATCGCCTCCTATCTCGAGGAGTGCGAGCTGAAGGCGGTCGCGGACATCGACTTCAAGAAGGCCTTCGAGATCGGCAACCGCCACGGCGTCAAGTACTTCCAGGACTACCGGGAGATGATCGAGGAGATCGACGCCGGCATCGTGGCCACCCCGACTTCGGAGCACCACGCCATCTCGCTCGAGCTGCTCAAGCGGGGCAAGCACGTCCTGGTCGAGAAGCCCATCACCGAGACCGTGGCCCAAGCCGAGGAGCTGGTGGCCGAGGCCAAGCGCCAGGGCCTGGTCTTCCAGGTCGGGCACCTGGAGCGGTTCAACCCGGCCGTCGAAGCGGTCGAGAACATGATCTCCGAACCCAAGTTCATCGAGGTCCAGCGGCTGGGCTCCTTCTCGGCCCGTTCCCTGGACGTCGACGTGGTCCTGGACCTGATGATCCATGACCTGGACATCATCCGATCCTTGATCAAGGACGAGGTCGGGGTCATCCGCTCTTCCGGCATCCACGTCCTGTCCGAGAAGATCGACATCGCCAACGCACGCCTGGAGTTCAAATCCGGCTGCGTGGCCATCCTGACGGCCAGCCGGGTCCACCAGGGCAAGGTCCGCAAGCTGCGGATCTTCGAGCCGACGGCCTACTATACGATCGACTACATCGACCAGGAAGTTAAAGTCTTCCCCTTGAGCGGCCGCCAGACCGACATCAAGACCTTCAAGATCCGCAAGGAGGAGCCGCTGAAGAAGGAGATCCAGAACTTCCTGACCTGCATCGCCGAAGGACGGGCCGGGAAGGTCAGCGGCGAGGAAGGGCTTCAGGCCCTCCGTTTGGCCTACGACGTGCTGAAGGAGATCGAGACGATCCAGGCCATCTAGCGTCCCGGCCTATCTCACCATCTTGAAGAAGGCGTCATCCAAAGGGGCGTTAGTTTCGATCCGGCGGAAGATCATCCGCATCGACTCGATCCCGCCCTGAAAGACGGTCACTTTATGGGCGGCCATGGTCGGTCCGGCTCGGCGGTAATCCTCGAAAATCGTCTCGGTGTCGACGTCGCCGCCGCTGACCGGGTCCTGCGACCTGGCCCGGCTGCGAAGCAGCAGGCCGCTCGAGGCATCGATCAGCAGAACAACCCTGGCTCCGTCGGCGAAGGCCTGCTCCAGGACGTGGCAGTCCTTGTCCCCGACCTTCTCCGGGCCTTTGATCGTGTACGTGATGCCCGCCTTCTCGGGAGCCAGCAGGGCCTCGCTCCCGACGGCTTGACGCCGCATGCTTCGGCCCAGCGTCTCCGGCATCTCCTGGCTGGCTCCCGTCTGGGGATCGGTCATCCAGGCTTGGATGCCGTCGCAGCCCTGGGTGATGACCAGGCCCATCAGCTCGATGTCGATCCGCAGCTTGTCCGGCTCCTTCTGGGACATGGTGATGCCTCCGGACATGCCCATGCGGACAAGCTCCACGGTTCCGGCGGCGGTTGTGGTCAGGACGCTCTCCAGAGCCTTGCGGCCGCCCTGGGCCTCGATCATCTTGGCCAGGATGTCCTGAACCTCCTGAGCTCCGGCCGGGACGGCCAGGGCGGCTGTCAGGGCCAGGCTCAATCCGAGGGACGGGATTTTCTTCATGGGAGCCTCCTTCGCCGGCCGGCTTATTGTAGCCCGGTCGGCCGGGAGCCGCTAGCGGATCCTTCAGGCCCGCGGCGCGGCGGATTTGCGGGCGGAGGGGATGCGCGGCTCGCGGATGATGCCGTACTTGGTCATCTTGTTGTAGAGGGTCGTCCGCGAGATGTTGAGGACCTTGGCCGTGCGCTTGAGGTTGAAGCCGGTCAGCTTCAGGAGATAGGCGATGTACTCCTTCTCCAGGTCCTCCAGGGTCGAGAGGTTGTCGCGGCCGCCGAAGGCGGGCCGGCCACGGGTGGCCGCCTGGTCGCGCAGCGACTTGGGCAGGTCGGCCACGTCAATGAAGTCCTTCCGGGTCGTCATGACGGCGCTCTGCAGGACGTTCTCCAGCTCCCGCACGTTGCCCGGCCAGTCATGCTTGAGGAAGGCTTTCTGAACGTCGCGCGACAGTCCCTTGACCGATTTGCCGAAGGCCCGGTTGATCCCGTCCAGGAAGTAGCGGACCAGCAGCGGCAGATCCTCGGCCCGCTCCCGCAGCGGAGGCAGTCGGACCTCGACCCTGTTGAGGCGGTGGAAGAGATCCTCGCGGAAGCCGCCCCGGCGGATGAGATCGACCAGGTCGCGGTTGGTGGCCGCGATGATCCGGACGTTGATCGTCCGCACTTCGTTCGAGCCGAGCGGCCGGATCTGGCGGTTCTCCAGGACCCGCAGCAACTTGGCCTGCGCGGGCAGCGGAATCTCGCCGATCTCATCAAGGAAGATGGCGCCTTCGTGGGCCTCCTCGAACAGCCCGCGCTTGGGGCGGTCGGCCCCGGTGAAAGCCCCCTTGGCGTAGCCGAAGAGTTCGGACTCGAAGAGCGTGTCGGGAATCGAGGCGCAGTCGCAGACCACCAGGCGGCGGTTGCGCGTCTCACTCAGGGCGTGCAGGGCCCGGGCGGCCAGGTCCTTGCCCGTGCCCGTCTCGCCGGTGATCAGGACGCTGGAGAAGTGGCGGGCGATCGTCTCGATCAGGCTGAACATCTCCAGCATGGAGGGATTCTTGCTGACCATGCCTTGGAAGACGTACTTCTTCTCCAGCTTGCGCTCCAGGAGGAACGTCTCCCGCCGCAGATCCCGCCTGTCCAGAGACTTCTGCAGGGCTGTGCGGAGGGCCTCGGCGGCCAGGGGCTTGGCCAGATAGTCGGTCGCGCCGCGGCGGATCCAGTCCATGGCCTCCTCAGGATGGAGGGGCGGACCGGCTACAAGCACATCCAGAGCAGGATCGGAGCGCCGGAGCTCCTCCAGCCTGGCCGCGTCGGATTCCGAAGCGTCGGAGACGTCGAGGAGGACGAAGCGGATGCCGTTGTCACGGACGAAGGCCGGAAGATTCTCGTCCAGGGGGCAGAAGGAAGCCTGGAAGAGGTCCGCGGCCGGGGTCGCGGCCAGGAGATCAAACAGGGCGGCGTCGCGGCCGGCGATGAGGAGTCTTTCCCTGGATTCCATGGCGTCAGTTCCTTAAGGATCCCTGTGTCCGCAATCTTAACACCGGTTATTGGAGAGAATCAAATCTTGACATGGAAGGAAGCGCGCTTAACGGCGTCCGCCCACGACCAAGGATTGTCCCTTCTGCCTGTCGGCCGTCCCGCTCAAGGCGGTCCGCTGCCCGCACTGCACCTCGGAACTGAAGTAGCCCTTAATCCATCAGCAGGGCGACGGCCACCGCGCCGACTCCGCAATGGACTCCGATCACGGGCGAGACATCCATGATGTAGGCGGGCGGGCGGCCGAGCAGGGCGGTCATCTTGTCCCGATAAGCCGCGGCTCGGCCGGGATTGTTGGCGTGGACGACGGCGTAGTTCCACAGCTCTTCCCGGCCGGCCAGATCCCGGACCCGGGCCAGGATCTTGGCCATGGCCCCCTTGCGGCTGAAGGACTTGCCGAAGGGGACGGCTTGGCCTTTCCCGTCGAGTGACAGAATGGGGCGAAGATGCAGGAGCTTGGCCAGGAAGCCCTTGACCGGGCTGACCCGCCCTCCCCGCACCAGGTACTTGAGCGTTCGAACGTCGATCAGCAGATGGGCTTTGGGCGCCCAGGACTCGATGCTTCGGACGATCTCGTCGTGCCCCTTGCCGGCCAGGGCCAGTTCGGAGGCCCGGGCCACGATCAGGCCCTCTCCGGCCGAGATCGAGCGCGAATCGAGAACGCTGATCCTTTTCCCGGGCAGGGCTTCGGCGGCCTTGTGGAAGGCGCCATGGACGCCCGAGAGGCCGGAGGCCAAGCTGACGGCGACGATCGAGTCGTAGTGGCCGGCCAGGTAGGATAGGGCGTTCTGGAAGCTCTTGAGCGCCGGAACCGCGGAGGTTGGGAGCGTCCGTTCCCTCTCCAGCCGGTCGTAGAACCGGTCCGCCCGCATGGTGATCTTGTCCAGGAAAAGCTGGCGTCCCCAGGGGATCGATATGGGGATGAAGTGGATCTGCCTCTCGTCCATGATTTCCTGCGGCAGATCACAGGCCGAGTCCGTGACGATGGCCACCCTGGACTTGGGAGACCAGGCGGCCTCATGCTGCTTGCGCATGTCGTCGACTTTGATCTGGCTGATGGCGCCCAGATCCATGAGCTCCTCGAAGAGCTCGTCCGGCGCGTTGGTGTGGACGTGAATGCGGACGCGGTCCTCCGCCCCGGCCACGACGGCCGAGTCGCCATGGCGATCGACGACGGCCCGGATGGCCTCGGGCGCGAGCCCTTCGCCGACGAGGAGCGCTTCGGCGCAGTAGCGGTTATGAAGGACCTTGTCGCGGGCCGGTGTTTGGGCTTCGGCCGGCATCCAGACCGGGGCGGCCGCCGGGACGCGCCGCAGACGGCCTTTCTTGATGAACTGGAGGATGCCTTCCAGGAAGTCGACGAATCCCTTGGCGCCCGCATCCACCACCCCGGCTTTGGCCAGGACGGCCAGCTTGCGGGTCGTGTCGCGGAGCGATTGGCGGGCTACGGGCAGGGCGTCCGCGAGCAGCTCCTCGAAGTCGGCGGTTTGGAAGCATCTCTGGTAGACTTCCTCGGCCCAATCGCGGATGACCGTGATCATGGTTCCTTCGACGGGGTGGAGGATAGCCTGGGCGGCATGCTGGGCGGCTTTCCGGACGGACTCGCCGAAGGCTTTGGTCGTCATCATCCACTCGTGGCCGACCTCCCGGCTGAGGCCGTAGAAGAACTGGGCCAGGATCAGGCCGGAGTTGCCCTGAGCGCCGTGAAGCGCTGCGTCGGCGATGGAGCGGAGGGTCTCGCGGATCGAACGCCCGGATTCGACCCCTTCGGCGATGGCCCGGAAGGTCGAAGCCATGTTGGTCCCCGTATCGCCGTCGGGAACGGGAAAGACATTAATGCGATTGAGGAAGATCTGGTCGTTGATGACCGCGTTTCCTCCGGCCAGGAAGGCATGGTAGAGCCGGCTGCCGTTGAGATAGCGGATCTTGAGCTTTCTGGACTTCACGGATCTCCCTCCGGCGGCGGACCACCTTTTCCGACGGACGCGGGGGGGAAGGGGGCATTCCGCTGTCCGGAACGACTCCATTATAGACGAACGGGCGGAAAAGACAAGCCCGGCCGGGCCGGCGGGTTTCAGCGGACGATAAAAGTCCGGCCCTCGTGGGCCAGAATCCGCATGGGGATCTCGTAGACGCGGGTCAGGAGATCCTCGCTGAGAACATCCTGAGGCCTTCCGCAGGCGGCCACACGGCCCGATTTCAGAACGACCAGGACATCGGCGCAGCGGGCCGCCATATCCAGGTTGTGCAGGGTGACCACGACGGTCTTGCCGCGCTCGGCCACGAGCCTGGTGAGCAGGTTCATCACCTCGGACTCGCGGCGCGGGTCCAGGAATGTGACCGGCTCGTCCAGCAGAAGGGCGGGAGTATCCTGGGCCAGAGCCCGGGCGATAAGGATCAGGCGGCGCTCGCCGCTGCTCATCTCGAAGAAGAGGCGATCGGCATATCCGGGCAGGCCGACGAAGTCCAGGGCTTCGGCCGCCAGGACCTCATCAGTGGAGGAGGGCGAGCCGAACAAGCCCAGATAAGGCGCCCGACCCATGATGATGAAGTCCCGGACGGCATAGTTGAACGCCGCGGCGTGCTCCTGGGGGACGAAGGCCAGGCGGCGCGACCGCTCGCCCGCGGGCAGGGAAGCCAGATCGTCTCCGCCGAGACGGACGGCTCCGGACGCAACGGGCAGCAGGCCGGCCAGGCACCGGAGAAGAGTCGTCTTGCCGGCCCCGTTGGGGCCGACGACGGCGGTCAGCCTCCCGGCCGGCAGCGACAGGGACGGGACATCCAGCTCGAAGCGGAGGCGGCGGAAGCGGAGGCCGCAGATATCGAAGCTCACAACCACACCTTGGAGGAGCGCCGCAGCAGGACGATGAAGATGGGGATGCCGATGAGGCTGGTGAAGACACCGACCGGGATTTCGAAGGAAGCCAGGCTGCGGGTCACGTCATCGGCGGCCAGCAGGAAGCTGGCCCCCAGCGCGGCGGACAAGGGCAGGACCCGGCGGTTCTCGGCCCCGAACATCATCCGGACCAAATGGGGGACGATCAGGCCGATCCAGCCGATGATCCCGGCTACCGAGACGGCGGCCGCCGTGATCAGGGCGGCCAGGACAACGACGAGAAGCTTCTCCCGGCGGATGTCAGCGCCCAGGGAGCGGGCTTCGTCGTCGCTCATGGACAGGACGTTCAGCCGCCAGCGCATCCGGTAAAGGACCAGCATGCCGGCGGCGATGATCGGCAGAGAGGGGAGAAGCTGCTTCCATCCCGGGAGCGACAGGTTGCCCATCAGCCAGAAGAACAGGGTCTGCAGCGAGTAGGGGCTGGCGAAGAGCTCGACCAGGGACAGGAGGGCGGTGAAAAAGGCCGAAACGATGACCCCGGTCAGCAAAAGCGAGATCGCCGGCGTCTCCGAGCGGGAGGCGATGGCCAGGACAAGGAGGACGGAGACCACAGCGAAGGTAAAGGCCAGGACCTGGGGCGGAAAATGGGGCAGGAAGACCAGCGACAGAGCGGCCCCGAATCCGGCCCCGGAGGAGATGCCCAGGATGTACTCATTGACCAGGGGGTTCTTGAACAAGGCCTGCAGGGAAGCGCCTGAGGTGGACAGGGCCGCGCCCGTGGCCATAGCCAGAATGATCCGAGGCAGCCGGATGCCGAAGATGATGCCCGCGTATTCGGGGGGCAGCGATGCCTTCCAGGCGGGGACGAGGGGCGCAAGAAGGGTCTTGAAGATATCCGCCAGAGAAATCCGGAAGGGGCCCAGGGCCAGGGAGCCCGCCAGAAGGACGAACGGCAGCCCGTAGATGAAGAGCCGCAGAATCCTGGTCCTGTCGCGCATATCTGAGCGCCCATTATAGGGGAATTCCTGCCGCCAGGCGAGAACGAGGGCGGCGGCCGGCTTGTGGTATCATGCGGGGCCATGGGTACGGCCTCGATCCTGCTGCTCGGCCCGACCGGCTCGGGCAAGACGCCTTTGGGCGGACTTTGGGAAAGGCAGGGCATCGGGGGGCGGCCGTGCTTCCACTTCGACTTCGGGGCCGAGCTGCGTTCGGCCGTTGTGACACCGGGCTGCCTGGACCAGGCCGGGCTGGAGATCGTCCGGCGGGCCCTGCGATCAGGCGCCCTGCTCGAGGATGGACAGTTCCCCATCGCCCTGGGCCTCCTGGCCGCCTTCCTCTGGGACCGGGGCGTCGGCGGAGACGGTCTCCTCATTCTCAACGGCCTGCCCCGCCATGTCGGCCAGGCCCGGGACATGGCCGCTGCGGTCGATGTCCAGGCCGTCGTCCGCTTGCGTGCCGATCTGCCCGTCCTTCTGGCCCGCATCCGGAGCGATGCAGGAGGGGACAGGGCCGGCCGGGCGGATGACGAGCCGGAAGCCGTAGCCGCCCGCCTGCGGCTCTTCGAGGAGCGCACTCCGCCGCTGGAAGCGCACTATCNNATCGCGAACACGGCGTCCCGGCGCTGTCGCTCGATGTCGGCCGGGCCATGACCGCCGAGCAGGCCGCCGGCCGGCTCGAGGCCGGACTGATCGAGGTCCTGGCCGGCGCTCTCCTCCGTTGACGCCGCCTTCCGTTTGACGGACAATGATCGCCCGTTCGACCCCGGAGCTTTTTCATGAACATCCATAACCTGGAGCGGCTGTTCCAGCCGCGCCGCATCGCCCTCGTCGGGATCACGCCCAACCCCAAGAGCGTCAGCGGCAAGATCCTCTCCAACCTCGTCCTGGGTGGATTCAAGGGCGTGGTCTATCCGGTCAATCCGGCCCATGAGGCGGTCCTGGGCATCCAGTGCCTGCCTTCCCTTTCCGCTCTCCCCGCCGTCCCGGACCTGGGCATCATCTGCGCCCCGGCGGCGGAGGTCCCGGCCATCGTCGGCGATTGCGGACGGGCGGGGATCGGCGGGCTGATCATCGTCTCGGCCGGCTTCCGCGAGACCGGATCCGAGGGGCAGGTTCTGGAGGAAGCCGTCCGGCGCGAGGCCTCCGCCTTCCCCGGCCTGCGCATCCTGGGGCCCAACTGCCTCGGCTTCATCACGCCGGGGAGGCAGATCAACGCCAGCTTCGCCGCGGCCATGCCCAAAGCGGGCGACGTGGCCTTCATCTCCCAGTCCGGCGCCTTGTGCACCGCGGTCCTGGACTGGGCTCTGCAGGAGAAGGTCGGATTCTCCCACTTCGTCTCGGTCGGCAACGCTATGGATGTGGGCTTCGCCGAGCTCATCGACTATTTCGGCGAGGACGAGGGGACCCGGGCCATTCTGCTCTACATCGAATCCATCCGGGACGCTCGCCGCTTCATGACCGCGCCCCGGCTTTCGCCCGGACCAAGCCCATTATCGCTTATAAGGCGGGTCGATTTCCCGAGTCGGCCGAGGCCGCGTCCTCGCATACGGGCGCGCTGGCCTCGGAGGACGCGATCTACGAGGAAGCCTTTCGGCGGGCTGGCCTGGTCGCGTCGCAATCCCGTCGATATCCTTGGTGATGCGAACTCCAAGCGGCTGGCCAAAGCCGCCCGCGTCGTGCTCCAGGACCAGGGTGTGGACGCCCTCCTGCTGATCGTGACGCCGCAGGCCATGACCAACCCCACGGCCATGGCCAAGGAGACGGCGGCCGCGGCGGCCGAATCGGATAAGCCGGTGCTGGCCGCCTGGATGGGCGGCGCATCCGTGGCCGAAGCGGTCGGCCTCCTCAATGATGCCGGCATTCCCACGTTCCCGACGCCGGAGCAGGCCGTGCGGGCCTTCATGACCCTGGTTTCCTATGCCAGGAATCTGGAAAGCCTCTACGAGACCCCCAAGGACGTTCCCGTCGAGTTTCCCATGGATCGGGAAGCCCTGCGGGCCCGCTTTGAGCCGGTCTTCCGGGCTTCGGAGGGCATCCTCTCGGAGGCCGCCTCCAAGGCCCTTCTGCGGGACTGCGGCATCAGGGTGTCCCTCCCGGTCTCCGCCGTGACGGCGGAGGAAGCGGTCTCGGCCGCGGAGGCGACGGGATATCCCGTGGTTCTGAAGATCGACTCACCCGATATCACCCACAAGACCGATGTCGGCGGCGTGGCCTTGGGGCTGTCCGAGGCGGAAGCCGTCCGATCCGCCTTCGGCCGCCTCCTGGCCGGGGCGGCGGCGGCCCGACCGGACGCGCGCCTCCGCGGCGTCACCGTACAGCCCATGATCCGGTACGGCGACGGACTGGAGCTGATCCTGGGGGCCAAGAAGGACGCCGTCTTCGGGACCGTCCTTATGGCCGGCCTGGGCGGCACGGCGGCGGAGCTTCTCGGCGACCGGGCCCTGGGTTTTCCCCCGCTCAACGAACGGCTCGTCCGGCGCATGCTGGAGTCCCTCAAGATCTGGCCGCTGTTCGCGGGCTACCGGGGCAAGCCGCCTCTGGCCGTCGACGGATTGATCGAGGTCATGATCCGCCTGTCCTACCTGGTCGCCGAGTTTCCTGAGATCGCCGAGCTGGACATCAATCCGCTCCTGGTCACCCCCGAGGGCGCCACGGCCCTGGATGCCCGGGTCGTGGTCGACCGGAAGGCTGTCGGCTTGGGCCGGGCCGAGCGGGCTTCCTACGGCCACCTGGCTTTGCGGCCCTACCCTCAGGAAGCCGTCCGATCGACGGTTCTGCCGGACGGCTCGGAATGCCTCCTGCGGCCCATCAAGCCCGAGGACGAGCCGCTCTGGCTGGAGCTTCTCGGCCTCTGCTCCAAGGAATCGATCTATATGCGCTTCCGCGGCTTCCCGGCCTGGTCCAGCCATGATACGGCGGTCCGATACTGCTATATCGACTACGACCGGGAAATGGCCATCGTCGCCGAGGTCGAGGAGGAGGGGCGCCGCCGCCTGCTCGGCGTCGGCCGCTTGATCGCCGACCCGATGCGGGAGACCGCCGAGTACGCCGTCCTGGTCGGCGATCCCTGGCAGGACAAGGGGTTGGGCGGCCTGCTGACCGACCATTGCCTGGCCATCGCCAAGGATTGGGGCGTCCGCCGGATCACCGCGGTGACGAACTCGGATAACCCGCGCATGGTGGCGGTCTTCGAGAAACTGGGCTTTCGGCTGACGACCGATCCCGACGGTTCGGTGGTTGAAGCCGAGAAGGACCTGGACTGAACGGCCGGTCCGGGTGCTTTGACTTCCGGCCCCGATTCGGCTTTAATACGCCAATGCTGCAGAAAAAAGGCCTTCTCATCGCTGTTCTCCTTCTGGCGGTCTCCCCAGCTTTGGCCCAGACCGAGTCCAAGCCGGTCTTCGGCATCACCTTGTCCGGCTTCGTCAAGACGGACATGATCTACGACTCGCGTCAGACGGTCAGTATCCGCGAGGGGCATTACCTGCTCTTTCCCAAGAACGAGCTCCCCGATAAGGAAGGACGGGACCTGAACGCCGCATCCAGCTTCCATATGCTGTCCCTCCAGACGCGGCTGCTGGGACGGATCACGGCTCCTGACGCCTTCGGGGCCAAGACCTCCGGCTTGATCGAGGCGGAGTTCTTCGGCACATCGGACGCGGACATCAACGGCTTCCGGCTCCGCCACGCTTACGTCAAGCTCGATTGGACCAAGACCGAGATGATGATCGGCCAGTTCTGGCATCCCATGTTCGTCACCGAGAGCTTTCCCGAGGTCGTCTCGTTCAACACAGGCGCCCCGTTCCAGCCGTTCAATCGGGCCCCCCAGGTCCGGTTGACCCGGGTCTTCGGGCGCTGGAGCCTGGCGGCGGCGGCCATGGCCCAGCGGGATTTCGCGTCCATGGGCCCCGATGGAGTCTCGACGGTCTACGCCCGCAACGGTCTTGTCCCCGAATTCAACCTCAAGCTGCAGTACGCGGCGCGAGACGAGAAGTCCGGCTCGGAGCTGCTACTGGGTCTTGGCGGGGACGTCCTGACCCTGCGCCCCCGAACGGTTTCGACGAACGGTTATGCCGCGGACGAGACCATGACCAGCACGGCCGGCATGGCCTTCCTGCGAATCAAGACCAAAGGCCTGACCTTCAAGGCCGAGGCCGTCTACGGCGGCAACCTGCACCACCTGACCATGGCCGGCGGCTACGCCGTCGAGGCCGTCACCGATGTGGAACGCGGGCTGGTCGCGTACGCCCCCCTGCATACGGCCACAGGCTGGACCGAGCTCATGACCAACGGCAAGTCCTTCCAAGTCGGAATTTTCGCCGGCTACTCCAAAAACCTCGGCGCGGAGGGCGAGATCAGCGGGCCGGCCTACGCCCGCGGCGGGGATATCGACAGCCTGGCCCGCGTATCCCCCCGCTTGGTCTTCAATTCGGGCAAGGTCCGCTTGGCGGCCGAGTGCGAGTGGACGGGAGCCTGGTACGGCACGCCGCGCGCGGACGGAACGGTGGGGGAGATCAAGCTCGTCTCGAACGTTCGTCTGCTGGGCGCCGTCTACCTCTTCTTCTGAGCGCGGCGGCGCGCTTCGGTCAGGCCGAGCCGAGGAAGTCGAAGCTGATCTTCTTCTGCAGGCCGCTGATCTGGGAGAAGGCCTGCCGCAGCAGGGTCTCCTCCAGCTGGGTCAGTTCAGCCGTCTCCAGATCGTTGTCGGGGGGGCGGTTCTGCTCGGCTCGTCGGGCCTGGTGGGCCAGCCGCAGTCCCATGAGCTGATCGTAGACCTGCCCGATTTCCTCGAACAGCGATTTCTTGATCATCCCGATGTCCGCCAGGGCCCGCAGGCGGTCGAGGGTGTGGGTTTCGGGAATGCCGTTCTTGAAGGCATAGAGGCGGGCGAAATTGACTACCGGCATCATCGCGTCCTTCAGGTTCAGGATGCGTCCTCCCGGCCTGGGAATCTTGACTTGAAGAGCGTTCTGGGCGTAATGGAGCAGGAAAGGCGGCTCCTGGGCCAGGCGGTCGTCGATCCGCCGCCTCAGATCCAGGGCCAGGGACTTGTCTCCGACCACCGTCCGGAAGTCAAAGAAGACCTGCAGTCCGAGTATGTCCTTGGGCTCCGCCGAGGCCAGCCAGCCTTCGAATGTCGCGGCCCAGACCCGGAGGGGCTGCCGCCAGCTGGGATTGTCCGACATGACCCGGCCCGGGCAGCGGGGATAGCCGGCTTGAGCCATGCCTTCCGTGACCGCCTCGCCGAGCTCGGCGAAGTAGGCTTCCACGCCGGCCGCGGCAGAAGGTTCATAGTCTTCCAGGATGAGGGCGTGATCCTGATCGGTGGCCAGGGTTTGCTCTTCGCGTCCTTGCGATCCGAGAGCCAGGAAGGCGTATCCGACCGGAGCGGGGCCGAGCCGAGCTTCGACCAACTCGATCAGGCGGGCCGCCGCGGCATCGGAGACAGCCGTAACGGCTCGGGTCACGTTACGGGCCTTAGCGCCTCCCGCGACCAGGGCGCCGACCAGCCTGGCCAGCGGCCGGCGGGCCTCGGCCACGGCTTCGATGGACCGGGCGCCGCGGATCTCCTGGGTCATGACCGTCGGCGAAAAACGGGGAAAGAGCAGCAGGTCTCTATTGCGGAGCAGTCCTACGACCCGGCCGTTCTCGTCCCGGACAAGGAGATGGTCGACATTTTTCTCCCGCATGGCCAGGATGGCCTCGTAGACCAGGGCGTTCTGGCCGATGGTCACTAGGGGTGAGCTCATGAACTCGAGGACCGGGCGGCTGGTCGGTTTCCCCGCGGCCACCACGCGGTCGCGGATGTCGCGGTCGGTCAGGATGCCTACGGCTTCGCCATCGGCCATGACGACGGCGGCGCCGGCCCCGGCGGCGGTCATCTGGGCGGCTACGGCGGCGACCGGCTGCCTGAGGTCGCAGAACAGGGGAGGCGCGGCGCCCGAGGCGACGGGCTCGTGCAGGAATAACAGGGAAGCTTGCAGCTCGCCGATCAGGTTCTGGTTCTCCAGGTCCCTCCGGGACGGGGGCCGCCGGTCGCCGGCCATGTCGCGAACGGACAGGACCAGCGCTTCCCGGCCGCCGAACGTCACCCGGGCGGAAGCCAGCCCGACTTCGACCAACTCGCCTCCCCGGCGGCGCAGCATGGCCGTTCCGGAGCCGGCGGCCGGCTCCAGGGCCCAGTCCCGTTCGCCCGTCACCACATCGCCGAGCTCCAGCAGGGGCAGCTCCTCGGCCCGGTAGCCGAGAAGGTCCAGCAAAGCGGAATTGGCGAAGGCAGGTCGCCCGTCGACAACGACCAGCGTTCCTTCCGTGCCCGACTCGACCAGAGCCCGATATTTCTCGTGGGATTCCCGCAGCTCGTCTTCGGCCCGCTCCCGGATTCTCTCGATGCGCAGGCTCTGCCCGGCGACGAAGAAGAGGAGCAGTCCGCAAAGGGCGGCGATGGCCAGGGCGACCCGTATCAGGCGGGCGGCCAGGACCCGAATCTCGGATCGGACGTCGTCCAGGTAGAGACCGGTGGAGACGATCCAGCCCCAGGGCTCGAATTTCTTGATGAACGACTGCTTGGGGGCCAGGCGATCGGGATTATCCTTCCATTGCCAGACGTACTCGACGTAGGCCTCCTGGCGGTCAGAAAGGACGCGGACAAACTCGACGAAGATGGCCACCCCGCGGGGATCCTTGAAGGTGGTCAGGTCCCCGCCCTCGAGGTCGGTCCGGTAGGGGTGCATGACCATCCGGGGGCTTAGGTCTTGGATCCAGAAGTAGTCCTTGCCCTCGGCCCCGTAGCGCAGATTGCGGACCCGGTCGGCCGCGGCTCGCTGGGCTTCCGCCAGGGGGAGGCGGCCTTCCCGCGCGTCCGTCTCGTACTCGGTCAGAACGCTGAAGGCGACACGGGTCAGCTCTCGGATCAAGTCGCGCTTGCGCTCCAGAAGGCGACCTTGAAAAGACGGGATGAAGACTCCGAACATGGCGGCTACGAACAGGGCCACGGCCATGACCGTGGGAGTCAGGATGCGGAGGACGAAGGTCTTCCAGCGGAAGCCGGGCGATGTCCGTTTGGCGGCCGGCTTGGATTCGGCGGGGAGGTCGGCGCCGGAACGCTTGATCAGGGCATCCCGCAAGCGGCGCCACCGCTCGGCCGGGATTTCAACGAAGAAGTCGGGCGAGCCAGTGCCGGTCGGGCCGTGATAGTCGGTGCCGGCCGAAGTCAACAGCCCCTGACGGTCGGCTAGGGCGGCCAGCTCTTCGCGACGGGCCGGCGCGTAGGGGGCATAGAACGCTTCCAGGCCGTCAAGCCCGGCCTCCACGAGTCCCGAAAGGTCCGATTCCAGGGAGTCTGCGCCAGCCGTCCCGCCGGGATCGAGGGGATGAGCCCAAAAGGCCAGGCCGCCCGCGTCGTGAAAGGCCCGGATGACGTCGGTCGCGGGAAAGACATCGGCCGCGGCAACATCGGTTTCGACGGATCGGGGGCCGGCCAGGGGAGAGCGATGGTTGTGCCTCTTCATCCCGGCGGCCAGGCGGCCGAGGAGCCTCGCCATGGCCGGGTGGGCCGGATTGAAACCATAGCCGAGGAGGTGGATCTCCCGCCCCGTCCCGCTGGTCGTCGTCAGCTCCAGACCCGCCAGGCAGGCCACCGATCGCCTGGCTAAAGCTTGGCGGAAAGCCTCTTGGCCCAGCAGGGTGTCATGGTCGGTCAGGGCGGCCGTCCGAACGCCGGCCGCGGCCAGCCGCTCGGCCAGCTCTTCCGGGGCGAGTTCCCCGTCGCTGAAGTGCGAGTGGCAGTGGAGATTGATCCGCAGGGCATCATTCACGGGTCTGGCCCTCAAGTCCTGGCGAACGATACCATCGCGACGGAAGCCCTGTCAACGAGCCAGGCGCGAGGGGAAAAAAGGCCTTGATTTCCCCTAGGGACGTGTGAGATAAAGGCTCCCGTTAACCGGCAGATTCGCCCCCTCGCGGGGTGCGTTGCGGCAGCGCCTCCCGGTACCTAAGGAGGATTGTCCATGCTTCACGCTCCGGCGGCTCCCTCCCGTCCCGACCCGGCTTTCGCCTTCAAGCGGCGGCTGGGCGCCATCCTGTTCATCGTCTACGCCCTGGTCTATGCCGGATTCGTCGCCATCAACCTCATCCGGCCCGTCCTCATGGAGAAAACCGTCCTCGGCGGCCTGAACCTGGCTGTCGTCTACGGCATGGGGCTGATCATCTTCGCCCTGCTGCTGGCTCTGGTCTACAGCCGGGCCTGCGGACGGCGCGAGAAGAGCGCCGCCCGGCCGACGGAAGGGAAGGCCTGACATGAATGTCCTTTCGGTCGTCCTCTTTGTCGTCTTCGTCTCCTCGGTCCTGGGGCTGTCTTTTTACTTCTCCAGCCGGGCCAAGTCGGCCAGCGGTTATTATGCCGCCGGCGGACGCATCCACTGGGGCGTGAACGGCATCGCCTTTGCCGGCGACTACCTTTCGGCCGCCTCCTTCCTGGGCATCTGCGGCATGATCGCCACCGCCGGCTACGACGGATTCCTCTACTCCATCGGGTATCTGGCCNNCTGGCCGGCTGGATCGTGGCCCTGTTCATCGTGGCCGAGCCGCTCAAGCGCCTGGGCAAGTACACCTTCACCGACGCCCTGGACGCCAACTACAATCACCGCGGCATCAAGCTGATCGCCGCCATCAGCACCTTGCTCGTCTCGGTCTGCTACCTCATCCCGCAGATGGTCGGGGCCGGGGTGCTGGTGACGCCGCTTCTCGGATTGCCCCACTATGTCGGCGTGATCATGGTCGGGCTGATTGTCATCACCATCGTGGCCATGGCCGGCATGACCTCGACGACATACGTCCAGTTCATCAAGGGCGCTCTGCTGATCGTCTTCTCTACGGTCGTGGTCATCGTGGTGCTGTTCCGCGGACTCTCGACGGCACCCGATCAGGGAGGGAGCGTGCCCTTCCGGGCCGTGCGCTCGCTGGTCGCGACCGAGGCGGAGGGCGCCATCGTGCCCGCCGACCCGGCCTATGCGGTCCGGGCGGTCCATGAAGCCAAGGCCCTGCGCTTCGTCAAGCTGGCCGGGCCTGAAGGGGAAGCCTGGTGGAAGATCGAGGCTTCCGCCGAGGGCGGCTTGACGCTGCTCGAAACCCAATCCGTGATCAAGAAGGCCGACGGGACCTCGTGGACCAACGGCGCGCCGTCCGGCAAGGATAACGAGCTTCGCCAGGGCGGCCATATGGAGGTCATCGCCGGCAAGACCGGAGCGGAGGCCAAGACGGGCCCCATCGGCCCCTTCAAGTTCCTCTCGCTCATCGGCCATCCGGAGACCAAGATCCGGCAATGGAAGAGCGTCGTCTTCGACGAGGGCGGCGACAAGATCACCCTGTACTACCCCGTCCTGACGCCCGGCAACAAGATTCTCCGGCCGGGGCTCAAGTTCAAGGTCGAGGGATCGCCGCTCGACCGCATCGACTTCGCCTCGCTCATGCTGGCGCTGTTCCTGGGCACGGCCGCCCTGCCGCACATCCTGATCCGCTACTACACCGTCCCCTCGCCGGCCGCGGCCCGCAAGTCGACGATCGTGGCCATCGCCGGGATCGGGTTCTTCTACGTCCTGACCTTGTTCATGGGCCTGGGAGCCATGACCAACGGGGTCATCAACCTGGCCGACGACAACATGTCGGCGCCCCTGCTGGCGCGCTCCTTCGGGACGTTCCTCTTCGCCATCATCTCGGCTATCGCCTTCGCCACCGTCCTGGGGACCGTCAGCGGGCTGATCATAGCCGCCTCGGGGGCCGTGGCCCACGACCTGCTCGACCGGTACGCCAAAGTCATCAAGAACGACAAGCAGAAGGTCTTCGTGGGCAAGGTCGTAGCCTTCGTCGTCGGCCTCATTGCCATCGGGTTGGGCATCCTGTTCAAGGGGGTCAATGTGACCTTCCTGGTCGGCTTGGCCTTCGCGGTGGCGGCTTCGGCCAATCTGCCGGCCATCGTCATGATGCTGTTCTGGAAGCGGACCACGGCCCGCGGCATCACCGCCTCGATCTTCGTCGGCGTCGTCTCGTCCATCGGCTTGATTCTCGTCTCGCCGACCATGTTCGAGCTGTACGGCAAAAGCGCCGCAGCCGCGCCGTTCCCTCTGCGCAATCCCGGCATCGTGACCATCCCGTTGAGCTTCTTAACCCTGGTCCTGGTCTCGCTCCTGAGCAAGGCCAAAGATAAGTCCGAGCCTTCCGCCGTCAACTCCTGATCCGTCGGGGGATCGCCCGCATGAGCGGGCGGTCCCCCGGTTTATCCCCAACGCCGCCTTTCCGCAGCTTCCTGCCCACTCACCTTTTTCTACAGCTCTCTTCGGCGCCTCAGCGCTTCGCCGTCCTCGTCGGGACGTCGCTTCGACAATCCCCGCCAGGGCGATTTCTCCGTTGGCCGACCCTATGCTGTTGAGATCCCTTCAAGGCAGACGGATCGTTGTGGGCCGATCACAGCATATGGCTCCGTAGCCCCCGACGGTGGACCCCTCTCCGCGTTCATTTCCCGGAGATGGGAAGGATTTTTTTTTAGGGGGGCCATGGGGACAGGACGGAAAGAAAGCAGCTTAAGAGCAGAAAACCGGAGAAGCAAGGGGGGAAGAGGGGAAAAACGGATGGGGAAAGCCGGGCCGGACGGCCAACCGCCCGGCCCGGAGAGCGATTACATGCCGAAGCGGTCGATGATCTCCTGGCGCGTCTTGCCCAGGATGTCGAGCCTCCGGCCGACCTTGATGAAGGCTTCCAGGGCCCGGTCGAGGTGATGCTTCTCGTGACCGGCCGAGAGCTGGGTCCGAATGCGGGCTTGGCTCTGGGGCACGACCGGGAAGAAGAAGCCGACCGCGTAAATGCCCTCCTCGTACAGGCCCCGGGAGAAGTCCTGGGCCAGCTTGGCGTTGAAGAGCATGACCGGGACGATCGGGGTGTCGCCTTCCTTGAGGACGAAGCCGGCCTCCTGCAGGCCCTTGCGCCAGTAGGCCGCGTTTCCTTCCAGCTTGTCGCGGCGCTCGGTCGAGGCGTTCAGGATTTCGAAAACTTTGAGGACGCCGCTGACGACCATGGGGGCGATGGAGTTGGAGAAGAGGTAGGGCCGGGCCTTCTGCCGGCACATCTCGACCAGCTCCTTGCGGCCGGAGACGCAGCCCCCGGTCGCCCCGCCCAGGCCCTTGCCGTAGGTCGTGGTGATGACGTCGATCTTCCCCAGGACGCCGTATTTCTCGTGCGTCCCGCGGCCGGTCTTGCCGATGAAGCCGGTCGAGTGGGAGTCGTCCACCAGCAGCATGGCGTTGTACTTCTCGCACAGCGCGACCATCTTGTCGAGGGGCGCGGTGTCGCCGTCCATGGAGAAGACGCCGTCGGTGATGACCAGCCGCAGGCGCCGGTCCTGATGCATCTCCAGCTTCTGCTCCAGATGGGCCATGTCGGCGTGCTTGAAGGTGTCCTGCATGGCGCCGCACAGGCGGATGCCGTCGATGAGCGAGGCGTGGACCAGGCGGTCCGAGATCATGACGTCGTCCTTGGTCAGGATGGCCTCGAAGACGCCGGCGTTGGCATCCATGCAGGAGGGGAAAAGGATGGTGTCCTCGGTGCCCAGAAACTCGGTCGTGACCCTTTCCAGCTCGCGGTGAATATCCTGGGTGCCGCAGATGAAGCGGACCGAGGACATGCCGTAGCCGCGGCTGTCGAGGCCTTCATGGGCCGCCTTGACCACCTCGGGGTGGCTGGACAGGCCGAGGTAATTGTTGGCGCACATGTTGATGACCGGCTTGACCGAGGCGCCGGAGGGGAACTCGACCTCGATGTCGGCGGCCTGGGGGGAGTGGATGAACCGCTCCTGCTTGAACAGGCCGGCATCCTGGAGGCCCTTCAGGACATCCTGATAGAGGGCCCGGGTCTTTTCGTTGTAGGACATGGTCGGACTCCTTGCGTTCGGGGCGTGGGCGGCGTCGGGCGCGGCCTCAGGCTTGGGTGAACCGGCGGACCAGGACGGCGATCTTGTCGACCGAGTCGAAGGCCTCGGGGGTGGCCTGATCGTCGGGGATGCTGATCTTGTATTTGTTCTCCAGGAACCGCTTCAGGGACACCATGGAGAACGAGTCGACGATGCCGCCCGAGATGAGCGGGGTGTCGTAGGTGATGGGATCGCTGCCTTCCTCTAAGTACTCCGCGATGACATACTTGAGAACGACGTCCTTCAGTTCATCGGCCATGATGCGTGACTCCTTTCGAGGGGTTGAGGTTCAATCGTCTTCCAGGGTGGACGTGTCGCCGATCTCCTCGCCCCATTCCTTGGCCTTGAGGATACGGCGCATGATCTTGCCGCTGCGGGTCTTGGGCAGCGAAGGGGAGAACTCGATCTCCTGGGGCATGGCCAGGGGAGAGAGCTTCTTGCGGATGAAATTCATGATCTCCAGATCCAGGTCGGCGCTGGCCGTAAAGCCCGGCTTGAGGGTGACGAAGGCCTTGACGACCTCCATGTTGATCGGGTCGGGCTTGCTGACGACCGCCGACTCGGCCACGGCCGGATGCTCGATCAGGGCCGACTCGACCTCGAAGGGGCTGACCAGGTGGCCGCCGGTGTTGATGATGTCGTCGTCGCGCCCGATGAACCAGAAGTAGCCTTCCTTGTCCAGGCTGGCCCGGTCTCCGGTCATGTACCAGCCGTTGCGGAACTTCTTGCGGTAGGTCTCCTCGTTGTTCCAATATGTCCGCATCATGGCCGGCCAGCCGGGCTGGATGGCGATCAGGCCGATCTTGCCGCTCTCGGGGTAGGGCTCGTAGAGCTTGGGATCGAGGACGGTGGCGGTGATGCCGGGGAAGGGCTTGCCCATGGAGCCGGGCTTGATCTTCAGGCCCGGGAAGTTGGTGATCATGATCGATCCGGTCTCGGTCTGGAAGTAGGTGTCCAGGAAGGCCTTGCCGAAGACCCGCTCCGACCACAGGACGGCCTCGGAGTTGAGAGGCTCGCCGACGCTGGCCAGGAGGCGCAGGCTCGACAGGTCGTATTTCTTGATGATCTCGTCGCCGGCCTTCATCAGCGAGCGGATGGCGGTCGGGGCCGAGTACCAGACGGTGATCTTGTGCTTCTCGATGAACTTGTACCAGGCTTCGGCCGAGAAGCCGGTGTCCATGACGCACTGCGTCACGCCCATGCTCCAGGGGCCCAAGATGCCGTAGGAGGTGCCGGTGACCCAGCCGGGATCGGCGGTGCACCAGTAGACGTCGTCCGGCCGCACGTCCAGGACCCACTTGGTCGTCAGGTACTGGGAGATGAGGGAATAGTGGACGTGCTTGACGCCCTTAGGCTGCCCGGTGGTTCCGGACGTGTAGTGGAGCAGGGAGGGAGATTCGGCCAGGGTCGGATGGATCTCGATCGTCTCGATCGGGGCGGCCTTCTCCAGGCTGAAGGCTATCTCCTTCCTCTGCAGGGGGGCCTTGCCGTCATGGTCGACGATGATGATGTGCTCCAGGGCCGGCAGCTTGTCCAGGATCTTGCGGACCTTGGCGACGTGCTTGCGCTGGGTGATGACGGCCCGGGTGCCGGCGTTTTCCAGACGGACGAACAGCGACTCGTCGCCGAAGGCGGAGAAGAGCGGCTGGCCGATAGCCCCGATCTTGAGGATGCCCAGGACCCCCAGATACAGCTCCGGCACCTTGTCCATGAACAAGCAGACCCTGTCCCCGGCCGCGATGCCGAGCCCGCGCAGAAAGTGCCCGATGGTGTTGCTGGCGATTCGGATGTCGTCGTAGGTGTAACGCTTCTCGGCCCCGCCGAGACCTTCCCAGAGGAGAGCGGTTTTGCCGCCGTGACCTTTCAGGCAGATCCGATCGGAGCAGTGCCAGCCGATGTTGAGCACCGAGCCCGGTTGGTACTCCAGCTCTTTTTCCGCGATTTTCCAGGAAAAACCAGCATACGCTTCATCATAGGAGCCGATGTTGGGCATGAACAGTCCTCGAGGTTGAAATTGAGAGACGAAATTATATCCGAATCCGGGCAAATGTCAAAAGCGGGCAGCGGGGAGGACGGGTCTTGACAGAAGCGGCTGATTCAGCTAGCATAACCTCCCTGCTGTCTTCAGCAATCCCCCATATATGGTATAAACCGCCTGTCCAGGCGGCCTATATAGACTTTTTTAAAGGAAGGTGAGGCGCGCTCCGGGCGCCGCGAACCATGAGCCGATTCATGCGCAAGATCCTGACCCATCACCATAAATCCGTCTTTTTAGCCTTCGCCCTGCTCTATTTCTGCGCTGGTCAGCCGGCCGAGTTCGGCGAGGAAAATCTCTTCTTCCAGGGCTACCCGATCGCCAAACCCGTCATCCGCATCGCCCTGGGCGTCAATGTCGAGGACATCGTCATCCGGTCCTCCTCCGGGATGAAGATCTATCAGGTCGACGGGTCCTACAAACTTCTGGCCGAGGATGCCGCCCAGGCCCGCATCCAGGGACAGAAGGACAAGCTGAACGAGAAGTTCCTGGTCCAGATCTCGCAGCACGGAAAGAGGGACGAGGCGGAAGGGGCCGCCCGGGCCCTGCGCTCACGGATCACCCGCAAAGTCTCTGTGGCCCAGGAGCCCGATGCTGCCGGCGAGCCCGTCTATTATGTCCGGGTTGGGGACTTTCTGACCCGGGGCGACGCCCTGGCCTTCCTCCAGCAGGCGGGCGTGTTGGGCTTCTCCGAGGCCTGGATCGTCCGCGAGGAGGTAGCCGAGACGGAGAATCACCCCCACTGGATCCAGGTCAACGGGCATTTGATCAACCTCAACGCCGACGCGGCGCTCTATTTCATACCCGGCTCGAGCGAGAGCTATCTCGGATACAAGGGCCGCACCTACCGCGGGATCTTGGCTCTCCGCGGGAGCCGCAAGGGGCTGATCCTGATCAACACCCTTAACTTGGAGGACTACCTGAAGGGGGTGGTGCCCGGCGAGCTGCCGCCGTCCTTCTTCCATGAGATCGAGGCCCAGAAAGCCCAGGCGGTCGCCGCCCGGACCTACGCCCTCAAGAACATGGGCCAGTTCGACGGGCTCGGCTTCGACCTCTATGCCACGCCTGTTTCGCAAGTCTACTTGGGCCTGAGCGCCGAGCAACCCCTGAGTACCCGGGCCGTCGAGGAAACGCGGGGGGAGGCGGCCGTCTTCGGGGGCAAGCTGATCAACGCCCTTTACATGAGCACCTGCGGCGGCGTGACCGAGGACGTCGAAGCGATCTTTGAAGGCGCGCCGGCGCCCTATCTGAAGAGCACGGAATGCGTCCCGGACCACGAGGAGGGTTGGACGATCCGCTCCCCGGCCGTCTTCCCGCCGATCATCGCCGACGGCCGCAACGCTTCCTTCTCCGCCGCCGCCCTGGTCGCCCTGGGGGTCATGGACATGGAGACGGGCGCCGCCTGGTGGAACGGCCCGACGACGACCGTCGAAGCTTGGGGCTGGATGGTCCGCGGGGCCGCGCTGCTGGGCAAGAAGCCCGGCCGGGCCCCGACCGAGGACGCGCCCCTGAGCCTCCCGGCCCTGGCCGTCCAGCTGGTCTCGGCCTTCGATTGGGACGACCGGGTCCGGAACCTCGTCGTTCCCGGCGAGGCCGACCGGATCCTGCGCGACGTCCCCCGTCTGAGCGAACGGGAGCGGGCCGTGATGGCCTATTTCCTTTCGGCCGGGCCGGCCTTCTCCCCGGAGCGCCTGGCTGAACGGGACCGTGTCGTCAGCCGGGCTGAGGCCGCCTGGGCCCTGTACGGGGTCCTTTCGACATACAGGGACTCCACCCGGCAGGGCTCGCTGCACGAGCGCAAGCGTGAAGCTCTTCTCCTGCACACTTCGGAAGGGGAGCGGACGATCGACGTCGTGCCCGGGGCGGCCCTTTTCCGGGAATCGAACGGGAGCGTAACCGCCGTCTCCAGCCTCGATCTTCTGCCCGGAGATGCGGTCCGCTGGATAGAGACCGACGGCAGGATTCGGCTCCTCCAGCTTGTCCAGTCCCAGGCTTCCTCCGTCCTCGACGCGGCCTCGCCGTTCCATCGCTGGCAGGTCCGGGTATCCCGCCAAGAGCTGCAGGAGCGAGTCAACCAGTCCTATCCGGTCGGGCGCCTGATCGACCTTTTGCCGGTCAAGCGGGGCGCCTCCAAGCGGGTCGTGGAGCTGGACATCATCGGGCAGGAGAGGCAGAGCAAGGTCCGGGGCATGCGCATCCGCCAGGTCTTCAACCTGCGGGACACCCTGTTCGTCATCGACCGCGAATACGCCCCCGACGGATCCATCAGCCACTTCGTCTTCAGCGGCCGAGGCTGGGGGCACGGAGTCGGGATGTGCCAGATCGGCGCCTTCCGCCTGGCCCAGAAGGGCGCCACCTACGAAGAGATCCTGGGCAAATATTACCGGGGCATCTCGCTCCAGAAAGCCTATTGAGACGCCGGATCGAGGAGAGGACGATGAAAGAAGCGCGCGAGAACCAGACCCCCTGGCACGGCATCTTCTTCAAGGTTGAGCGGACGCTCTACCGCGGCCGCTCGCGCTTCCAGAAGATCGAGCTCGTCTCGAACCGGACCTTCGGCCGGGTCCTGCTCCTGGACGGCCTGGTCCAGACCACCGATGCCGACGAGTTCTTCTACCACGAGATGCTGGTCCATCCGGCCCTGTCCCTGCACCGCCGTCCCCTCGACATCCTGATCATCGGCGGCGGCGACGGCGGGGCTTTGCGGGAGGTCCTGCGGCATCCCGTCCGCAAGGCCCGGCTCTGCGAGATCGACGGCCAAGTCATCCAGGTCTGCCGGCGGTTCTATCCCTGGCTGAAGAGAGACCTGGCGGACCCCCGCGCCGAGCTGATTGTGGCCGACGGCGACGCCTACATCCGTTCGACCAAGGACCGCTTCGACGTCGTCCTGGTCGACTCCTCGGATCCGGTCGGACCATCGACCGTCCTGCACGGCAAGGCTTTCTACTCGGCTCTGAAGGCCATCCTCAAGCCGGGCGGGATCATCGCGGCCCAGGCCGGGTCGCTGCTCTATCACCAGGAGCAGCACCGGGCCAAGTACCGCTTCCTGAAGACCATGTTCCGGCACGCCGCCTTCTACCTCTGTCCCGTGCCCACATATCCGGGCGGAACTTGGTGCTTCGTCTACCTCTCGGACGACGTGCCTCCGCTGGCCCCCCGGCGCAAGAAGCCGGCCCCTGGACTGAAGCACTACAATCCCGAAATCCACGAGGCCGCCTTCGCCCTGCCGACATTTTTTAAGGAATCGCTGGGCCGCTGACGGCCGGACCAGCGGGGGGTCTCAGCGCCCGGCCGGGCCCTCGGCCAGGATCCGCTTGAGAAGGGCCGGGTCGTCGGGGAACTGGCCGACCGCGGGCAGGCGGCGGAGCAGTTCCATCCAGTTCGGATCGAGGGCAAAGACCCTCCGGAAGAGAGGCAGGCTGCTCTCGACTTTCCCCGTCGAGGCCATGGTCACGGCCGGCCAGAAAAGCATTTCGGGGTTGTCGGGGTAGATGTCCAGGCCGAGGCTGTATTCCCGCAGCGCCTCCGCCGTCCGGCCGGCGGTCAGATGGGCGTCGCCCTCGTTCATGTGATTGTAGGCTTTGGCCGTCCGCAGCAGGCGGCGCATCTCGCCGACCGGATCAGGATGGTCCTCGACTCGGAGGTCGTAGATGCGGTCCTTCCAAGGCGCGCCGCTGGCCTTGCCCTTGACCACAATCAGCCCGGCCGCCTGGCGGCCGCGGATGTCTCCGCCCTCGCGCTGGGCCGCTTCCAGGGCCGCCAGGAGCCGGTCGGCCAGCTCGCCGGGAGTGCTCTCGAAAGCCTCGGCCATGGCCTTCCAGACGGTGGGCTTGAGCATCATATTGGCCTGGCAGGCAAAGCCGTCACCGACGAAATGGCCGGCCGCGGCGATGCACTTGCTTCCGGTATGGGAGGCGGCCCGGCCGGCGGCGTCGATCATGCCGACCTGGCGGACGGCTTCGTCCTTGTCCGCCCTCAGGAGGCCGGCCAGGGCCTCGGGCGCGGTCCGGCCGGCCCTCATCATCTCCAAGCCCAGCGGGCCGTAGGAGGCCTCGACGAAAGATTGGGTGGCTACGGCCCCGACCCCGGCCTCGGCCCAGGGCACCAGGGAGCCTACGGAGAACCAGTGGGACTGGACGGCGACACCGATGTCGCCGGTCGTCTTGTCCCTGGCCACGATCGAATAGGTGTGCGCGGGCCGGACCGGGGGAAGGTCCGAGGCCGCCGCCGAGAGGCCCAGAACGGCAAGGATCAGGGGGAGATGCATAATTTCGTCTCCTTCCTTCGTATCATATACCATGGTATATATTCCGGGAAAGGATGGACGGCAATGAACCGAAAACGACTCTTGGCCTTGTCGCTGCTGCTGACCGGGCTCCTCATGGCCGCGCTCGGGCCCGCCGCCCCGACCGAGGAGATCGTCCTCGTCCGGATCGACGCTTCCGTCGTCGAGGCTATGGATTCAAGCCTGCGGGCCGATCTGACGGCGGTCGCTGCTCTCCGATCGTCTTGGCTCCTGGCCCTGCCTGAATCCACCGTCCAGCGCCTGACCGGAGCGGGCCTCAGATTCGAAATCCTCGACGCCCGGACGGCCGGCCAGGCCTATTTTCTGGTCCGCCTCCGCGGCGAGGCGGATTGGGCGGCCTTGCAGGGCGTGGGCCGGTCGGTCCGCCTGGAGCAGGGGACCGCTCTGTTTTGGTCGGGCGATCGAGAAGCGCGCGAGATTCTCCCGGCCGGGATGCGCTTCGGCCGCCTCTTCCTGGATACCGCCCTGCCCCTGGAGCGGACCGGTGAGCCTGCCCAGCCGTCGAAGGCCCCGGTCGGCGACGATCCTCAGATCGTCTCGCTCGTAGCCCAGGTTTCCAAGAGCAGGCTGACTCAGACGATCAGCGACCTGGAAGGCTTCCTGACCCGCTATGCCACCACGCCGGGCTGCGTATCGGCCGGTGGTTACCTCTATGACGAGTTCGCCAAGCTCGGGCTGGCCGTCGATTTCGATCCCTTCGTCTTTTCCGGAAACCGCAGCAGCCGCAACGTCGTGGCCACCCTTCCGGGGACCGTCTTCCCGGACCGCCAGGTCATAGTCTGCGGCCATTACGACTCGACCAGCGACAGGCCCATGAGCCTGGCTCCCGGGGCGGACGACAACGCCAGCGGCACGGCCGCCGTCCTCGAGATCGCCCGCATCCTGGCCTCGACCCCCCTGGATTTTACCGTCAAGTTCATATGTTTCTCGGCCGAGGAATGGGGGTTGTACGGAAGCAAGCATTATGCCGAACAGGCCGCGGCCTCCCAGCAGGACATCGTCGGCGTCATCAACATGGACATGATCGCCTATCCTGACCGCCATCCCTGGCGATTCGACATCATCTGCAACGAGAACTCCCGTGAGCTGGGCGACCATTACCGGGCCAACGCTTCCCAGTACGCCGGACTGACCGTCAACGTCTTGACCTTCGGATCCTGGCCCTACAGCGATCACTCGCCCTTCTGGGATCGCGGCTACGAGGCCCTCTGCGTCATCGAGAACGAGGATCCCGAGAATCCCAATTACCACACGACCTCGGATACCCTGAGCACCCTGAACCTGGATTACGCCGTCCTGGCCGTCAAGGCCTCGCTGGCCACGGTCGTCGAAACGGCCCGGATCGCCGGCACGCCGGCCGCGCCGGCCGGCCTGATCGCCCGGACCCAGATCGTCCGCTCCCTCTACTTGAAGACCAAGACCGTCAACCTGCACTGGAACGCGGGAGCTGACGACGTCGTCGGCTACCACGTCTACCGCTCGACCAAGTCGGGCGGTCCCTACGAGCTGCTGACGACCTCGCCCATGGAAGGGACCGAGTTCACCGACCGGGGCCTGGACGTCTCCAAAACCTACTACTATGTCGTCACCGCCCTGGACGTCCAGGGACGGGAGAGCCGGCCCTCGGTCGAGGTGTCCGACAAGGACGGCACATGGATCTGATCATGCGAAAAACCGCCTGGCCGGCCGTCCTGTTCGTCCTTTTCCTGCTTGTCCCGGCTCCCGCCGAAGCGGCGGGCCCCCGCTTCCAACTGACCCTCGGCGCAGCGGGCTTCCGGGCGGACGACGCCCTGCTGCGCGACATCTATGGCGGCTTCTTGACCGGCTATCAGGCCCGGCTCTCCTACCGCTTCGCCGGCCGCTGGTCGGTCTTCGCCGGCTACCGGACCTTCCGGGCCGAGGGGACGCCCAACGTCGTCGGCGAGGAGTTCGAGCCGCCGGCGGGCCGCTTGGACATGGAGCTGGACTCGTGGCGCGGCGGCTTCCAATACGACCTGCCTGCGGGGCGGTGGACCATCTCCCTGGCGGCCGGGGTGGCCCGGGTCACCTGCCGCGAATCCTGGCCCGAGGCCGACCTGTCCGCGGATCGGACGGTCTTCGGGGCGGTCTTCTCGGCCGGGGCCGACGTGGTTCTTTTCGGGCCGCTTGGGTTGTTCGCCCGGCTGGAGCTCGGCCCGACCGAGCGGAAGGATGAAATCCTGCTGGGCGGCTTCGAAGCCGTAGGCGGCGTCTCCCTGCGCTTCTAGATGCCCAGCTGACCGGCTGCGTGTCGGGCGCTGAGAACGTCCAGCATATCATCAACCATGGCCGGCAGATCGTAGTCAGGCTTCCAGCCCCACTCCTCCCGGGCCGCCGAGTCGTCGATCGAGCGCGGCCAGGAATCGGCGATGGCCTGGCGAAAGTCCGGCTGGTAGTCGATTTGGAAGCCGGGCATGCGGCGGGAGATCCCAGCCGCCAGCTCGGCCGGGGTGAAGCTCATGGCGGCCAGGTTGAAGTCGGCGTGGTGGCGGAGCCGGCCGAAGTCGGCTTCCATGAGATCGAGGACCGACTTGAGGCAGTCGGGCATGTACATCATCGGCAGGCAGGAGTCCGGGCCCAGGAAGCAGGTGTAGCGGCCGTGCTTGACCGCCTCGTAGAAGATGGCCACGGCGTAGTCCGTGGTCCCGCCGCCGGGCAGGGTTTGGTGGCTGATGATGCCGGGGAAGCGGCTGCCCCGGACGTCGACATGGAAGCGGCGGACGTAATAGTCGGCCAGCAGCTCCCCGGCCACCTTGGTCAGGCCGTACATCGTCTTCGGGCGCAGAATGGTCTCCTGAGGGGTTTGGTCGCGCGGCGTCTCGGGGCCGAAGGCGGCGATGGAAGAGGGGATGTAAACCCGCAGCAGGCCATGGACTCGGGCCGCCTCGAGCACGTTGTAGGAGCCGCTCATATTCACGTTCCAGGCCAAGTGGGGATTTTTCTCCCCGGTAGCCGAGAGAATGGCGGCCAGATGGTAGACGGTGTCGATTCGGTAGCGGGTGACCAGCTCGTCGAGGCGGGCGGCCTGGGTCACGTCCAGGGTCTCGAAGGGGCCCGATTCACGGAGCTCGGCTTCGGCCAGAGGCTGGATGTCGGTGGCCAGCACGTTGGCCCCGCCGTGCTTGCGGCGAAGGGTCCTGAGCAGCTCGGTGCCGATCTGGCCCGAGGCCCCCGTGACGAGGATGCGGGTCATGGTCGTGGTCATGGTCGCCTCGAAGATGGATTTTGCGGGGTGGCCGGCAAGATGTTTTCTTATAGCACAGCCCTCCGTTTGAAATCAAACACCGGATGGGCGATACTATCGCCGGGTTGCTTCATGCCTGAGCTGAGCCGACGCCGGATCGCCCTCGTGACCGGGGCCTCATCCGCCTTGGGCGCCGCCGCAGCAGCGGCGCTGGCCGCCGAGTGCTCAGCCGTGGCTGTTCATTACCATAGCCGGCGCGAATCGGCTCTGCAGACGGCCGAAGCCGTCCGGTCGGCGGGGGCGGAGGCTTTCCCCGTCCGGGCCGATCTACTGTGCGGCGGCGGCCCGGCCGTCCTGGTCGCCCGGGTCCGACGGGAACTGGGACGGATCGACATCCTGGTCCATGCCCTGGGCCCCTTCCTGCAGAAGCCATGGGACCGGCTGATCCCCTCCGATTGGCATGACCTCTACCATTCCAACCTCGTCTCGGCCCATGGCTGCCTGCTGGCCGTCCTGCCCGGCATGAGGCGCCGCCGTTGGGGCCGGGTCGTCTTCTTCGGCTATGCACGGGCCGAGCAGACTGCGGCCTTCCCCGGCATCCTGCCCTACGCCGCGGCCAAGTCGGCTCTGCTCCTGCTGACCCGGACGGCAGCGGTTTCCGAGGCGGAGCGGGGCATTACTGTCAACATGGTCTCGCCGGGGATTCTGTCGGTCGGCGCCCGCCCCAAGGGGCTGGACGCCAAGGCTTATCCGCTGGGAACGCCCCGGGACGTGGGTGAGGCGGTCCGTTACCTGGCTTCCGACGGGGCAGCCCGGGTCTCGGGCTCCAACCTGATCGTGGCCGGGACCTGGAGAATGTGAGGATGTCCGCCGACATGAGAGCCGTTATTCTGTGCGCCGGCCGGGGCCAGCGGCTCCGTCCGCTGACCGACGAGAGGCCCAAGTGCCTGCTCGAGCTGGGCGGCCGGACCATCCTGGAACGCTGCCTGTCCGCCATGAGGGGGGCAGGGCTGCGGGACTTCCTCCTGGTCACGGGGTACCGCGCGGAGATGGTTGAAGCGGAGGCGCGGCGATGTCTGCCCGAGGGAGGAGCGGCCTTTATCTCCAATCCCGACTTTGAGGAGACCAACACCTCCGTGTCGCTGAGGATCGCCCTGAACGCCTCGCCGGGCCGCGATTGCCTTCAGGCCAACGGAGACGTCCTTTTTGATCCGGCCCTCCTGGACGACCTGCTCCGGCACCCGGCGCCGAACGCAGTCGTGGTGGATGAAGCGGGCCCCCTGGGGGCGGAGGAAGTCAAGGTGACGGTCCGCGACGGCCGGGTGGCCCGGATCAGCAAGCGCCTTGATCCGGATATCTGCCTGGGCGAGGCCATCGGCCTGAACCGGATCGGTGCGGCGACCGCGGCTGAGCTGGTCCGGATCTATGAGGACTTCGAGGCCCGCGGCGAGCGGAGCCACTTTTTCGAAGCCGGTTTTGACAGGCTGGCGGCCGGGGATCCCGGCGGCCGGCATGCTTTCGGCCTCGTCTCGACCGCGGGCCGGGCCTGGATCGAGATCGACACTCCTGAGGACTTTGAACATGCCCGACGAGACATCGCCCCGAAACTCCGCGGCTGAGTTCGACTACCGACTGGCCGTGGCCAAGGAGGAGAGCCGCTGGACCCTCAAGGCCTTCCGAATCAACCGCTTCCTGAACAGGCCGATCGCCTCGCTCATCGTCCGGGCCCTCTTCCGGACCCGGGTCACGCCCAACCAAGTCACCGTGGCCGGTTTCTTGGTCGGCCTGGCCGGGGCCGGATTCTTCTTGACCGGCGAACGATGGCCGGTCGCCGTGGGCGGCGCCTTGGCCCAATTGTCCTCGATCATCGACTGCGCCGATGGGATGCTGGCCCGAAGCCGGGGCCAGGAGAGCGAGTTTGGGGCAGCCCTCGACCTGATCCTTGATCGAGTCGGGGAGTTCCTCCTCCTGTGCTGCGCGGTCGCCGGCCTCTATGTCCGGTCCGGCCGGACCCTCTGGCTGGGCCTGGGCCTGCTGGCGGTCTCTCTCTATTTCCTGGAGCTGAGCCTCTACTATCTCGTCAAGATCCTGCGCCGGGAACCCCGGCTGGCCGACACGGCGGAGAACCGGGCTTGGTTGATGGCCCTCGTCGCCGTCTTCGGCATCGCCGGCCGCGTCGATCTTGGGATTTATGTCCTGCTGGCCGCCTCCACGATGATTGTAGCCTACATCTTGGGCGATTTCTGGCTCACGGAGCGCCGCCGGCGGGCCTGATCCCGGCGGATTTCCCCAGGGAGACCAACATGAAGCTCACCCTCGGTGTCGCCGTCGTTCTGATGATGCTTCCGGCCCCCATCTCCGCGACGCTTCAGGAAACCCGAGCTCCGGATATCCTGGTCCTCAAGGCGGAAGCCTTCATCGATGCCCTGGCCGGGGGGGATTTTGCGGCCGCGGTCCGCGACTTCGACGAGACGGTGGCTAAGGTATCGGGCCCCGGCCAGCTGGCCGCCTTCTGGAAGGATGCCCCCGCTCGGCTCAGCCCTTTTAAGCGACGGACGTCCTCGCGCCGCGACAAGCTGGGCGCCTATGATATCGTCCTCGTGACCTGCGAATTCGAAAGGACCATCCTGGATGCCCGGGTCGTCTTCGACAAGCAGGGCCGCATCGCCGGCTTCCAGTTCGTGCCGGTCGCTCCGCCGGCGGACGATCGCCCTCCGGACTATGCCAGGCCCGGGAGCTACCAGGAGTCCGACCTCACCGTGGGCGGCCCCGAATGGCCCCTCCCGGCCACCCTGACCATGCCCAAGGGCGAAGGCCCCTTTCCGGCCGTCGTCCTGGTCCACGGTTCGGGTCCCAACGATCGGGACGAGACGATCGGTCCGCTCAAGCCCTTCCGGGACCTGGCTTGGGGCCTGGCCTCGGCCGGCATCGCCGTCCTGCGCTATGACAAGCGAACCCGAGTCTTCGGACCGAAGCTTGTCGCGGGCCCGGACTTTGCGCGCTTCACCGTCCGAGAGGAAACGGTCGACGATGCGGCAACGGCGGTCCGCCTATTGAAGAGCCGGGCCGGGATCGATCCCGGATGCGTCTTTGTCCTCGGCCACAGCTTGGGCGGCATGCTCCTGCCTCGCATCTCCGAGGCGCTCGGCGGGCAGAGGCCGGCCGGCTTCATCAGTTTGGCGGGAGCTACACGCCCCCTGCCGGAGACCATGATCCGCCAGGTCGAGTACTTGTCCGGCCTCGACGGGCAGATCGGCCCGGACGAGCGCAAGGCGTTGGATGATCTGAAGAACCAGGCTGCCGCCATTGCCGCGCTGGGGGAGAAGGACCTGGGCTCCGCGGTCAGCTATCTCAACGCCCCGGCCGCCTACTGGCTCGATCTGCGGGGCTACGATCCGGCGGCGGCGGCTCGGCGCGTGCCGGAGCCTTTCCTTATTCTTCAAGGCGGCCGCGACTACCAGGTCACGGTCGAGGACTTCGAGAATTGGAAGAAAGCCCTGTCCGGCCGGAAGGATGTCGTCTTCAGGCTCTTCCCGGCCTGCAACCACCTCTTCATGGAAGGCTCCAGCCCTTCCACCCCGGCCGAGTATCTGGCCGGATCCGGCCGCGTGTCCCGGGCCGTCGTCGAGACTGTCGCCGACTTCATCCTGAAGGCGGTCTCCGCCGGCGCCGTGGGAAGGTGATGGTGTCGTCATGAGCGGCTTCTTGCGTCGAAGGCGATGGCCGGCCGGTTCGGCCGCCATCCTGATCTTGGCGGCGGGGACCATTCTGGCCGCGCCGGCCTGCGATGCGCGGGCCGGCCTGGCCCGCAAGCGGGCCGGTCAGGTCGAGAGGGGACTGACGCGGGCCGTTTACTTGAAGGGCCTGCAGCCGGAAACGCTCCGCCTGGAATACCGGATGGCCTTCTACAAGGTTCCGGGCGTCAGCCTGGCGGCGTTCGACAAAGGCCGCCTGGAATGGACCAGGGCCTACGGCCGTCGCGATCTCCAGGTCGATTCGCCTATGACTTCCGAGACGCCCTTCCAGGCCGGCGGACTCACGACCCTGGTGACTTCGATCCTGGCCCTGCAGATCTCGGGGGATGGCCTGATCGGGCTGGATGAGGATATTCGGCCCAAGCTCCGGACATGGAAGTTTCCGGTCGAGTTCGAGCCGGGACCCGGAGGGATCAGCCTGCGTGCGCTGTTGTCGCAGTCGGCCGGGCTCTCAGACCAGGTCCTGACCGGATACGGACCTGACGAGCCTTTGCCCAGCCCGGCCCAGATCCTGGCCGGCGCGGCGCCGGCCCGGAACGGCCCGCTCTGGGTGCCGCCTCGTCGGAGCGCGCGCCTGGAGGCCTGGCCGTCCGAGGCCGGATTCTTGATCGTCCAGGTTTTGCTGGAAGACCTGACTGGGCGCGGCTTCCCGGTTCTGGCGGCCGAGAGGATTTTTAAGCCGCTGGGGCTGAAGCGGACGGGCTTCGGATCGGACCTGTCGGAAGATCTCCGCCCCTCCGCCGCCAGGGGCTTCCTGCGCGACGGCAAGGCTGTCCCTGGCGGAGCCGCCCGCTACCCTGAGGATGCGGCTAAAGGCCTTTGGACCACTCCCTCGGAGTACGCGGCCGTGCTGACCGATCTGTTGGCGGCGGCCGAGGGACGCCCGGCCGTGCTCCTGTCCCCGGCGGCGGCGCGGACCCTGCTGCGGGCCCAGGTTGAGAATTTCGGCTTCGGTTTCTTCGTCGATGGCCGGGGAGATTCCCTTCATTTTCGGGCTTCCGGGGCGACCCGAGGCTTCGCTTGCGCCATGGTCGTCTACCCCGGAAAGGGGCAGGGAGCCGTCATGATGTCCAACAGCGACAACGGTGACGTCCTGATCGAGGAAATCCTGGCCGCCTTCTCGAACGCCTATGGCTGGCCGGACTTCAAGCCGGTCGAGAAACCGGTCCTGCGGCTGGCCCAGGAGACCTACGCGGAGTTCGCCGGCCGCTTCGAGGTCGCCCCCGGCTACCTGCTCGACGTCCGGCCCGAGGATTATTATCTGGTCATTACCCCGACCGGACAGGCGGCGACCCGCTTCTACGCCGAGGGACAGACCCTGTTCTACTCCACGGACCCGTATATCCGGATCCAGTTCTACCGCGGCGCCGGCGGCCGGGTGGACAGTCTGGTCCTGTGGCAGAAAGATTTTCGCCGGGAGGCCCGCCGAATCGGCTGAGACGGCCCGGACTCAGCGGCCCTGCTTCCCGAGGATCTGGGGGATGCCGTCGGCCTTCTTGGCCGCCTCGATCTCCTTGACCGTACGGGGAATGCCCGCGGTCAGGTTCTCGCAGCCCGTCTCCGTGATCAGGACGGTATCCTCGACCCGGACCCCGATCTCCTCGGCCGCCAGCACGACCAGCGGCTCGTTGGCGAAGACCATGCCGGGCTTGAGCGTCTGCGGCCCGCCGCCGACGTCGTGGGTGGCCATCCCGACATAGTGGCCGAAACCGCCCCGCATCCGCTGGAAGTAGTCCCGGCTCAGGTCGAAGCCCTTCTTCTTGAGGATCTCATCGACTTCCTCTCGGCATTGGGTCGAGGTCAGGCCGGGCCGGTAGACCGCCAAACAGGCTTCGTGCACGGCCAGGCAGGCTTCATAAATCTCCTTCTGGCGGGGGGTGAACGAGGCGCCGGCCGGGAAGGTCGTGGTGATGTCGATGTCATAGGCGTCCAGGTCGGGCCCGGCGTCGACGACCAGAAGGTCGCCGTCGCGAAGCAGGCGGTCGTGCTTGGCGTAATGAAGGAAGGGGTGCTTGGGGCCGGAGCAGATGATGACCCCATAGGCGCTCTCCTGGGCTCCTTCACGCTCGCAGACGTAGTTCAGCACGGCCGACAGCTCGTGCTCCCGCATCCCCGGCCGGGCGGCCTTGAGAATCTCGATGTGGGCCTTGACACCGATGGCCGCCGCCTTCCGCAGCAAGGCGATCTCGGCCGGCGATTTGATCGTCCGCAGCTCCCAGATCAGGGGCGAGAGGTTGCGGACCTCGGCCTGGGGGAAGCGCTCCTTGAGCACCCGCACGAACTGCATCTCGCGGGTCAGGCGCCCGTCCCAGGGATTGAGGGTCGCGGAGCGGAGGAAGGCCGACTGCTTCTCCGTGCTGGCCTCGCGGTACAGCTCCTCCGGCGAGAAGGGCGCGTAGATCACGCTCCGGCCGGCCGTCATGGCGATCATCTGCGACAGGCTCTCGGTCGGCAGGACCCGCTCGATGCCGGTGAAGGCCTTGGGATCGCGGGCCAAAGCCGGGTCGAGGCCCTCGGACAGGACGGCCGTCTCGGTCGTGGTCAGGAACAGGGTGCTGGTCCGCGAGCGGCCGTCCATGATCAGGGCCGCGTTGGGCAGCTCGACCCCGGTCAGGTAGAGGAAGTCGTTGGCTTGGGAGTAGGGGTAGTAGCTGGAGATGGTCTGGGCTCCGAACAGGATGGCCGTCCCATCGGCAATCCTGTCCATAAGCTTGGTCCGGCGGGCGGCGTACTCGGACTTGTCGAACTTCATTCCGGCTTCCGCCAAGGCGGGCACAGTCAGGGCCGCGGCCAGGACGAGAGCGGCGGCGCATCGGTGATAGGTCATGGCGGTCCTCCCTGAAACAAGCGATGGGAGGATGATACCAGAATGCCCCCCCGGCGGGGAAGGCGGGCACGGCGCCGATTGACAGCCCGGCCCGGCTCTCCTATAGTCGGCTCATGAGAAAGCGCGCCCTGACCATCGGGATCCTGTCCGGGGGCGGAGACTGCCCCGGCATCAACGCCGTCATCCGGGCCGTGGCCAAAGCCGCCCTCTGGGAGCACGGCTGGAATGTGATCGGGATCAAGGACGGCTACGAGGGACTGATCCAGGGCCGCTGGAGCCGCCTCCGGGCGGCCGATGTCTCGGGCATTCTGACTCTGGGCGGCACCATCCTGGGCACGTCCAATACGGCCAATCCCTACGACTACGCCGAGATGAGGCAGGGTCGGATCGTGCGGCATGACGTCTCGCGCCGCCTGCTTCGCAACGCCCGCGAAGCCGGTCTGGATGTGCTCTTCCTGATCGGCGGGGACGGCACCCTGGCCTCGGCGGCCCGTCTCCAGAGCGACGGCTTGCCGGTCGTCGGCGTGCCCAAGACCATTGATAACGACTTGCGGGGCACCGACGTGACCTTCGGCTTCGACACCGCGGTGTCCATCGCCACGGAAGCCATCGACCGGCTCCATACGACCGCCGAGTCACACCACCGGGTCATGGTCGTCGAAGTCATGGGCAGGCGGGCGGGCTGGATCGCCCTGCACGCCGGCCTGGCCGGCGGCGGCGACGTCATTCTCATCCCCGAGATCCCGTACCGGATCGAGAGCGTGGCGGCCAAGATCCGGGACCGCCGGAAGCGGGGCAAGGCCTTCAGCCTGGTCGTCGTGGCCGAGGGGGCCAAGCCGGTGGGAGGGGAGGCTGTCGTCCGATCCGTCGTGGCCTGCAGCGCCGATCCCATCCGCCTGGGCGGGATCGGCTTCGTCCTGGCCGATCAGCTGGAGAAGGCGGCCGGGGCGGAGACCCGGGCCGTCGTCCTCGGCCATGTCCAGCGGGGCGGAACCCCGACCGCGGCCGATCGCATCCTAGCCACCCGGCTGGGCGACGCGGCCGTGCGTCTGGCCGCGGAGGGAAGGTTCGGGCGCATGGTGGCGGTCCAGGGAGGGGAACTGACCTCGGTGCCGCTGGATGTGCCGGCCGGGGGACCGAAGCTGATCCCTCCGGATCATCCGCTGATTGCCGCCGCCCGGGCTGTCGGGACATCCTTCGGCGACGGGGCCTGAGCCGGGTCAGTCGGAGAGGTTCCCGAACAAGGGCGCCGTGTCGGAACCCTGACCGCCGGGGAGGGGACCGGCCTTGATGGCTTCGATGAAGTGCTCCACGGCTTCAGGATCGAATTGGAGGCCGGAGCATTTGATGATTTCCTTGAGGGCGTAGTTGTGGGACTCCGAGTCGCGGTAAGGGCGGCTCGAGGTGATGGCGTCGTAGGAGTCGGCCACGGCCATGATCCGGGCCCCGATCGGGATGGCTTGACCCTTCAGCCCGTCGGGGTAGCCGCGGCCGTCGTAGCGCTCGTGGTGGGAGCGGACGATGCGGGCGATCTGCTGCAGCTCGACGACCGGCTTGAGAATGTTCTCGCCGATCACGGGGTGCTGGCGGATGACGGCGAACTCCTCGTCGGTCAGCGGCGACTTCTTGTGCAGGATGCGCTCCGGGATGGCGATCTTGCCGACGTCGTGCAGGATGGCGGCCATCTCCAGGTCGTTCAGCTCCCTCTCGTCGAACTTCATGGAGCGGGCGATGCGCAGCGACAGCTCGGTCACCCGGCTGGAGTGGTCGCGGGTGTACTTGTCCTTGGCTTCCAGGGCCGAGACGAGCGAGCGGACCATGGCCAGGAACAGGGCCCGCTGACGGTCGACCAGGTCGGACGTCCGCATCTTGAGGTTGCGGTTGGCTAGGGCCAGATCGGCCTCGGCCCNNCCGCCGCATCCGGAGCAGGTTGCGGATGCGGGCCTTGAGCTCGACCGAGTCGAAGGGCTTGGGCAGGTAGTCGTCGGCCCCGGCCTCGATGCCCTGGTTGAGCATCTCGGCCCCCGAGCGGGCCGTGACCAGGATAATCGGGATGTGACGGAGGGACTCGTCGGACTTGATCAGCTTGGTCAGGGCATGGCCGTCCATGCCGGGCATCATGACGTCGCTGATGACCACGTCGGGCATCTTGTCCCGGATCAGGGCCAGGGCCTCCTCGCCGGAGCCGGCCAGGTGGAGGTCGAACTCGTCCGCCAGCAGCAGCTTCATCAGCTTGAGGACCTCGGGATTGTCGTCGACCACAACCAGGTTGTTGTCGTGGCGCCGGGAGGAGGCCTGCTCTTCGGGCCGCAGCTCTTCCCGCTCCAGGTCCATGAGCTGGAGCTTGCGGAAGTCCGTGACGATGTCCTGAACCCGCGGCTGGCCGGCATCGCTGGATCGCTTCTTGAGGGTCACCGGCATGTCGGCGACCCGCCGGTCGAGAATCTCCTCGCTGTAGTGGGCGTCGCCCTTGAGGATGTCGACGATGAAGCGGGACCCCTTGCCGATCTCGCTCTCGGCCCGGACCCGCCCGTTGTGCAGATGGACCAGCTCGCGGACCAGCGACAGCCCGATGCCGGAGCCTTCGTGGGCCCGGGACAGCGAGCCGTCGACTTGGGAGAAGCGGTCGAAGATCGTCTCCAGCATGGCCGCCGGGATGCCGATGCCGGTGTCCTCGACCGTGAACTGGACAGCCTCGGCTGTCTCGTCCAGGTACACGGTGATGCGGCCGCCCTCGGGCGTGAACTTGACCGCGTTGGAGAGTAGGTTCAGGACGATCTTCTCGAACTGGTCCGGGTCGATATGCAGGGGCAGGTCGATCGAGGGGTGTTGGAAATAGAGCTTGATCGATTTGCGATCGGCCAGGGGTTTGACCGCGGCCAGCAGACCGTTGATGAAGTCGACGAACTCGACGATCTTGATCTTCAACCGCATCTTGCCCGCCTCGAGCTTGGTCAGGTCGAGGAGATTGTTGATCAGCTTGAGCAGCTTGAGGCCGTTCTGCCGGATCGTCAGCAGGGTTTCCTTCTGCTTGGCCGTCAGGCGGCCCATGCTCCCCTCGATCATCGGCCCCAGGGGGGCCAGTATCAGGGTCAGGGGGGTCCGCAGCTCGTGGTTGACGTTGGCGAAGAACTGGGTCTTCAGCTCGTCCAGGGCCATGAGCTTGAGGTTGGATTCCTGAAGCTTGGCGGTGGTCTCTTCCAGCTGGATCCGGCTGCGCAGCTCCCGGCGTCGGATGCTGTCCATGATGAAGGAGCCGAAGATGGCGATCAGGACGATGGACGTCAGGAAGTAGAGGTTGGCGAAGACGGGCCGCCAGTCGAAGCCGGTGCGGGCCATGCTGAAGAAGCTGGGCACGGCGTAGGAGGCCCAGATGAAGGAGTACAGGACGACGGTTTCGCGAAAGGCCAGGGGCACGACCACGACTATGCCCATGATGATCAGGTAGAGGCCTTGGACATAGGCGGACGCGAACCCGCCCATGAACTGAATCATGATGGCGATGCCGCCCACATCGAAGACGGTCAGGGCGATGGCCAGGTTGGCGCAGCCGCGGCTGGTCTTCATCCGGGTCACCAGAAGGAGGAGGACGCCGTGGGCGGCCAGGACGGTCAACCGAATGGCCAGGAACAGCCCGAAGTGTTCGGGGACATAGATGCCGTCCAAGGCCAGGAAGGACACGTACAGGATGGCGCTGAGGAGGATGACCAAGCGGACCCTGCGCTTCAGGTCGTAGACGGCGCTGAGCCGCTCCTCGAAGGACTTGCTGCCGTTATCCATGAATCGCCCTCGGGCGGGCTACCACGACGTAGCCCTGGGGGGGATCCCCGAAGGAGGGCTCCGGCGGCTGGGCTTCCCAGCCGGCCTCTTCGAGCAGGACCGCCAGCCGATCCGGGTCGAAGAAATCGAAGGTTCCGGCCTCCTCGAGCTCCACGAGGGCTTGGGCGTCATTGAGGAAGGACCGGAGGGATTCCAGCAGCAGGGCCTTGGGCCGATCGGCCGGGAAATCCTCCTCGGCCATGGTCTCGATCTTGGCCGTCAACCGGGTGTAGAGCCCCGAGGCATCGGTGTCCGGGCGCATCGTCGAGAGCACCAGCCGCCCGTCGGGGGCGATCAGGCGGCGGACCTCGGCCAGCGTCTCCAGGGGATTGAAGAGGTACGAGAGGACCAGACTCATCAGGACCTTGTTGTAAACACCGGCCCGCAGGGGCAGGTGGGAGGCGGCCTGGAGGCCGCCGGGGAAGGCCAGCCGGCGGAAGGAGACTTCGTCTTTCTCCCGTCCCAGCAGGAGGCGGACGGCCCGGTTGAAGTCGAGGATGACCCGGTACTCGGGAACGTCGAAGCGGCTCTTCAGCCAGCGGTCGGCGGCCGGCGTCACGGTCCCGCCCCGCAGGATGGCCTGCAGGCGGGAGGAGTAGGCTTCGTCGATCCGCTCGGCCGAAGCCAGGGGCAAGTTCTCGATCCGCTCCTCGGCCAGGGTCCGGAAACGGCCGATCTCGCCGGCCAGGAAGCGGCGCACCGGCAGAAATCGGTTGAGCTCCGCATCCAAGGCCAGCAGGCCGAAGCGGCCGTCGAGGGCCAGATCGGGGAAGCGGGTCAGGAGCTTGCGGGAGGCTCGGGCCATGGCCTTGGGGATGAGATCGGCCACCGTCACGAGCGCCGGAAGGGGCAGGCCGGAGACGCAGAGGTGCTCGACGAAATTGCCCGTCCCGCCGCCCAGGTCGAGGAAGCGGTCGCCGGGCCGAAGCTCCAGGGCCAGGCGCTCGTCCTCCATCAGCTGTTTGTAGTCGTCCGAGAGGGCCATGCAGTCGAAGCCGAGCAGGCGGTCCTCGCCGACCAGGTAGCGCTGCCAGTAGGCCTTGCGGTCCTTGATCCGGCGGGTCGGCAGGCGGTCCTTCTCGGCCCGGCGGATGATCTCCATGTTGGCCTTGTCGGGCGGGACCGGGCGCAGCGAGTCGCGGTAGAGGAAGCGGTGGATCTGGTCGGTAATCGTGCCGAACAGCTGCAGGGCCTCCTCGGAGGTGCGGGCGTTGTGGCCGAGCGGGACGGAGACCACCTCGCGCGGAGCGTCGACTTGGACGCTCATGATGTCGCGGACGAAATCCGCTTTGACCCAATGGTCGTGCTCGCCGTAGATCCAGGTCACCGGCAGGTCGATGCGGGCCATGTCCTCGCGGGCTTGATCCAGGGTGGCGACCCGGTTGCGGACCACATCGGAGGCGTAGGGGACCATGCTGATGAGGTTGCCCAGGATGGGGATGACGCCCAGGTCGATGCCCAGCTGGTACTGCTCCAGCAGGTCCAGCCCGCAGTTGACCCGGCTCATCAGCTCGCGGAACTCCATGGTCCCCATGCAGGCGATCCAGCCGCCGACCTTGGCCCGGTAGGGCGCTTGGCGCAGGACGACCCGGGCTTCCAGGGCCGACAGCGAGAAAGTCACCAGGATGACCGTGCTGGCCTTGAGAGTGGGATTGAGATCGAGCCAGTCGATGATGGCCCGGATATCGTCGGCGCCTTGGCTGACGCTGGCGTGGATCATCTCGAAGGGCGGATCCTGGGCGTCCGGGTCCTTGTGGCTCTCACCCTTGCGGCGGACTCCGTCGTAGCGCAGGACGGCCACCGGCTTGCCCCGCAGGTAGAAGTTCTCGACGATCGTCTCGGCCAGCGCGAAGAGGGTCTCCTTGGTCTTGCCGAAGGCGGGCGGGATGAGGACGACCGGGACCGGATCGGCGTCCAGCTCGAAGGATGTGTTGAGCAGGCCAACGATCTCCTCGCCGGCCGCGTTCTCCAGGCGGACCACCTGGGGCGGGCGCTTGGCCATCTGGGACAGGTCGGACTGCCGGCGCGGGCCCGAACGGAGCTTCTCGGTGTCGTGGGTCCGGGTCTTCTCCCGCAGCGTCTCGAAAGCCGCCATCTCGCTGGTCTGGACGGCCATCCGTCCGATGCCGAACTGAACGCCGTAGCGGAGCAGGCCGCCGTTGCCGTCGTCGACCTTGAGAACGTTGCGGATCTCGCCGCGGACCTCGCGCACGACCCGCCCGCCCTGCAGGATGCGGATCGAGAGCAGCGGCGTCCCGATGAGCAGGGCCACGTCGCGATCGGCGGTCAGGAAGCTGGCCCCGCCGGTGCTTATGTCGGCGATCGGGCCGCGGATGGCCCGCTGGAAGGGAGGCGGCAGCGTGATCTCGAGCTCCAGGGCTTCGTCCGAAGCGGCCCGCAGGGAGGCTCTTTTCTCCGAGTAGAAGAGGACGCGGGGGTAGAGGCACTCCAGGCCGCGCCCGCCCTCGGCGATGCGGTAGACCGCGGTCTCGAAGGAGTAGGTGGCGTAGCCCGATTGGAAGGAGACGAAGGCGGCGTCGGAGGTTTTAAAGCGGCCGTCGAGACCGTCGCTGTCCAGCCGAATCAGGCGCCCGGGATCGATCCCGGCCGGCCTCATCTGGACCGGCGAGCGCTGGCCGACCCCGATGACGGTCATCTCGGCGCCGGGGATGGCGAAGACGCCGGCCAGCAGGCGGTCAATCCCGTCCGGATCGTCGAAGGCGACGATGCCGTCGCGCCGCAGGAAGGGGTATTTGGCCCGCAGGTCGGCCAGGTCCTTCTCGATGCGGGCCTCGGAGATCAGCCGAAGAAGGGCCCGCCGGCTGTCCTCTTCCATGAGCAGGAACTGGATGCCGGTGCCGCCGGCCTCCTCATCGACCCGAACGACCCGGCCGGTGGCCAGGAGGGTGGCCGAGCCGCCGGCCCGGATGGTGATCGGATGGATGTAGTCGCGAGGCAGGACGGCCCTCACGTACATGCCGTTCTCGCTGATATTGTCGACAATCACGCGGCCGACCAGCCCGATATCGGCCTCGACGGCCGCGCCGCCGAGATGGGTTCGCATGATGGTCCGCTTCTCGCGCGTCTTGCGGATGAGCAGGGAGCGCAGGCGGCGGCGGATGCGCTGCGGATCGAAGTCCTCCTCGAAGACCTCATCGACCCAGCCGTTGACCGGCAGGGCCGGGGCTTCGCCGCCGGGCCTGCGGTCCGAGAGGAGAAGTTTGGCTACGGTCTCGGGTTGGGCGACCATCTCCTGGACGAAACGGAGGATGGCTCCGGACTCGAGGGCCGAGAGGGGACGATCGACGATCAGGGCCTCCAGGCGCGGCAGACGTCCGAGAAGGCTGACAGCCTCTCTGACGCCGGACACCGCGTGGACGGCGAAATCGGCTTCAAAAGCGGCCCGCAGGGACTGACGCTTGAGAGAATCGCCATGGGCGATGACGAGAATAGGCTTGGATCCGGAGGCCGCTTCGGCCGCTTTCACCGTCATGCTCAGCCCTCGTCTTTCGGCGATGAAGACCGCCTTACCGCCTTCCACAACCCCCCTTGGATTGATTTAGTCGTCCGGCGACCCAAAAAATTCAAAAACCCGGTACGACAACCAAGTACACTATATCTTGGGGGTAGTGGTTCTGTCAAGTCGAGATTTTGGGGGAGGATCAATTTTTATCTCCAAACTCTTGATCCTCTTGACAAACGGGTCGGCAGCGCCTATCATGGATATGGTGAACAAAATGGTGAACAAAATGCGCCGCCAGCTGACCACCCGTCAGCGGGATATCCTGGCCTTCATCGAGTCCTTCATTCTCGAGCGGGGCTGCGGGCCGACCATCCGGGAGATCGGGGCCCGCCTTCGCATCGCCAACCCCTCGGCCGTCTTCAAGCACCTGGCCAGCCTGGAGCGCAAAGGCTGCCTGCGGCGCGAGCGGGGCGAGCTGAGGCTGGCCGGGCGCCCTTACGGTACGGAGGGGCGGATGAGGGTGCCGCTCCTCGGCCTGGTCCCGGCCGGCTCGCCCCAGGAGGCGTTCGATGTTTCGGGCGAGTCCATGGACATCCCCGACTGGATGGTCGGCCGCCGGCGGGGCAACGTGTTCTGCATCCGGGTCCAGGGCAAGAGCATGATCGATGCCTACATCGATGACGGCGATCACGTCCTCCTGGAGCGGACCGACACCGCCAGCTCGGGGGAGATGATCGTGGCCCGGCTGGCGGACGGCTCGGTGACCCTCAAGCGGCTCCGGCGCGAGGGCGGCCGGACCCTGCTCGTCCCCGAGAATCCCTCCTTCGCGCCCTTCGAGGTCGACGAACTGCAGGTCGTGGGCCGGGTCGTCGGCGTCCTGCGGAAGTACTAGCTATGCCCCATTTCCTTCCCAACCGGGCGGCCGCGCGATGTCCGATAACGCGCGGCCGCCATCTTTTCCCCGGACGGGATTCCCTTCCGGCGTAGGGACGGCCGATGAGCGCGATTTCCGCGTCCCTGGGTCCCCGCCCTCCCCGGGCCGAGGCGCCGGCCTTCCTCGCGAGGACCGCGCAGAGCCTGGTCGGCCCGCGCCGCTTCATCATCCACGTCGACATCGACGCCTTCTTCGCCGCCGTCGAGGTCCTNNCCCGCCGCTACGGCGTCCACTCGGGCATGGCCCTGCGGACCGCCGCCAGGCTCTGCCCCGAAGGCGTCTTCGTCCGCGGCAACTACCAGATCTACCAGTCCTTCTCCGAGCGCTTCTTCGCCATCCTCCGCCAGGCCACCCCCGACGTCGAGGAGACCTCGATCGACGAGGCCTACCTCGATCTGACCCGCTGCCGCCACCTCTATCCTTCCTTTGGCGGCGCCGCTCGGGCCCTGCAGTCCCGCATCGAGCGAGAGACCGGGCTTACGGTCTCGGTCGGGGCGGGGCCCAACAAGATCCTGGCCAAGCTGGCCACGCGCCGGGCCAAGCCGGCCGGCTACTTCGAGATTCCGCCGGGCGGCGAGGAGGACTTCCTGCGCGGCCTGCCCATCGACAGCCTGCCCGGCATCGGCCCCAAAACCCAGATCCTGCTGCGGATGCTGGCGGTGCAGACGATCGGCGACCTGTGGAGCCTGCCGCGCGGCTCACTGCATTCGATCTTCGGCCTGGGCGGGGACGACATCTACCTCCATTCCCGCGGCCTCGACTCGCGGCCGATCGTGACGGCCTCCGAGCCCAAGTCCGTCTCGCGCGAGACAACCTTCCTGGAGGACCTCTGGGACGAGCGGCTTCTGCTGGCCCACCTGGCCTACCTTTGCGATCGCCTGACCCTGGCCCTGCGGCGGTCCTGCTGCTACGCCCACGTCATTGAGGTCAAGGTCCGCACCTCCGATTTCCGGACCGAGGTCCGCCGCCGCCTGCTGCTGACGCCTCGCCAGGACATGGGGGACGTCTTTCGCATCGCCGAGGAGCTCTTCCGGCCGCTTCTGCGGGGGACGCGGCTGGCCCTGCGCCTGGTCGGGGTCAAGGCCTCGGACCTGGTCCGCGGCAAGCCCCTGCCTCTCTTCGAGCCGGCCTCGGACAAGGGCGAGCGGCTCGGGGCGGCCCTGGACGAGGTCAGGGGCCGCTACGGCTTCCGCTCCGTCCTGACCGTCCGCGAGAAGATGCTCGACGGGATCTATCCCTCCGATCCCGGCCGCGGCTTCGTTCTCAAGACGGCCTCCCTGACCCGGTGAGGCCATGTTTGTTCCCCTGCGTGTCCACTCGACCTTCAGCCGCGGCCAGGGTGGAGCGACCATCGAGGAGCTGGCCGCCTGGGCGGCCGGCCGCCGCCTGAAGGCCATGGCCCTGGCCGACATCGGCAATCTCTACGGCTGGGCCAAGTGGAAGAGGGCCGCGGCCGCAGCCGGGTTCGCCCCAATCTACGGCTGCGAGGCCGAGGTCGAGGGCCGGCCGCTCCTCTTCCTGGTCCGCGGCACCGACGGCTACGGCGACCTGATGGAGATCCTTAACCGCCGTCGGATCGCCGACCCCGGCCTGCTGAAGGATTTGGTCACGATCTTTCTTCCCCCGGCCGTGGAGACCGTCCTTCCCGAATGGACCAACGGTGAGCCCGGCGGCGGCCCGGCTTTCCTTGCCCTGATCGACCGCCTGAAGGCCGGGGCGGGGGAGGGCGGCCTCTGCCTCGGCGCCGACGGGGCCCGCTTCGGCCGAGCCCGGGAGCTGGCCCGGGCTTGCGGCCTGCCGCTCGTCTGGTCCAACCCGCTCAAGTACGTCCGCTCGCCCGAGCGGCTGGTCCT